>NZ_JBEXME010000001.1:0-150120 GCF_040610355.1 Nocardia sp. NPDC004168
ACGAGCACTCGTGCGCGGCGCCGGTCTCTTCGTCGGCGCGCAGGCCCGCCGCGCGCCCGGTGCTCGGCGATCCGGCCGCGCCGAGTACCGTGACGGTGCTGCGGTCACCCGGCCGGAATGTCGTGCGCACGCCGACGGTCGCCTCCGGGCCGCACGTTGCGGCGGCCCGCGACCGGCAATATCGAACGGAGCATTTGTCATGAAGCTTGCTGTCATCCCGGGCGACGGGATCGGGCCCGAGGTCATCGCCGAGGCGCTCAAAGTGCTCGACGCGGTCGTGCCCGGCGTCGAGAAGACCGAGTACGACCTCGGCGCGCGCCGCTACCACGCGACCGGCGAGATCCTCCCGGATTCGGTGCTGCCCGAACTGAAGCAGCACGACGCGATCCTGCTCGGCGCGATCGGCGATCCGTCGGTGCCAAGTGGCGTGCTCGAACGCGGCCTGTTGCTGCGCACCCGGTTCGCGCTGGACCACCACGTGAACCTGCGGCCGTCCAAGCTGTTCCCTGGCGTGACCAGCCCGCTGGCCGGCAACCCCGACATCGACTTCGTCGTCGTGCGCGAGGGCACCGAGGGCCCGTACACCGGCACCGGCGGCGCGATCCGCGTCGGCACCCCGCACGAGGTGGCGACCGAGGTCAGCACCAACACCCGCTTCGGCATCGAGCGCGTGGTGCGCTACGCCTTCGCCAAGGCGCAGGCCCGGCGCAAGCACCTGACGCTGGTGCACAAGAACAACGTGCTCACCTTCGCAGGCTCGCTGTGGCAGCGCACGGTGGACGAGGTCGCGGCCGAGTTCCCCGATGTCACAACGGCTTACCAGCACATCGACGCCGCGACCATCCACATGGTCAACGACCCGGGCCGGTTCGACGTGATCGTCACCGACAACCTCTTCGGCGACATCATCACCGACCTGGCCGCCGCCGTGAGCGGTGGCATCGGCCTCGCCGCCAGCGGCAACATCGACGCGTCCGGCACGAACCCGAGCATGTTCGAGCCGGTGCACGGCAGCGCCCCCGACATCGCGGGCCAGTCCAAGGCCGACCCGACCGCGGCGATCCTCTCGGTCGCCCTGCTGCTCAACCACCTCGGCGACGCCGAGGAGGCCGCGCGCATCGAGTCGGCGGTCGCGAAGGACCTCGAGTCTCGCTCCGGCACGGCGTCGACCGTGGAAATCGGCGACCGCATCGCGGCCACTCTCTGACCGTCGCCCAGGAAGGTCCCGTTGCCACCGCCGGCAACGGGACCTTCCACGTTCAGCCGTCCGCTCCGCCAGCGCGGGCGAATCCCGCGGCGGCTCCCGCGCCACGCGGCGCGCTCGACCAGCGCTGTGTCACCGAATTCAGGTGACGCAGCGACATCGAGTCGAGATCGTCCGGGGCGATCTGCATGCGGAGTGCGGCCCTGTGCCGCGGACCCGGCAATCCTTCGACGCGTGAACCTAGGCGGGGTCGCGGGGAACCAGCGGGACCGCCGCGACGGCCGAGACCGCGGCCAGGAGGAAGGCGGCCGGGAAGCCGCTCGCGGTGATCAGGGCGCCGAACACGGGCGGAACCGCGGCCATCGCGAGGTTCTGCCCAGTGTTCTGGATGCCGAGGCCCCGGCCGCTCCAGTACGGGCCCGCGATCTCGGCGACCGCGGTGAAGGCCAAGCCGTTGTCGGAGACGGTGATCACGGACGCGGCGATCAACAGCGGAATGGCGGCCCACCACCAGTGGGTCGACGCGGTCAGCGCCAGCGCGGTCATCGACAGCACGGCGGCGACGGCCACCGTGCGCAGCGGGCCCATCCGGCTGCCGACCCGATCCGACCACGCGCCCGCACCGATGCGGCCAAGCGCGCCGAGGATCTGTGTGACGGTCACCAGCGCACCCGCCGCGGCCAACGACCAGCCGACATCCCGGTGCAACCACAGCAGCGCGAACGTCCACACGGTGCCCTGCGGGACGACGAGCAGAACCGAGACCAGATGGATGCGCCACAGCATGGCGTTGTCGCGATAGGGATTGGCGCGCAACGCCGGATCGGCGGCGGCGCGATCGGGACGCGGCGGGTCCACGATGCCGGCCAGACAACCCATGGCCGCCACACCCGCCATGAGTGCGGGAACGAGAATGGCCGCGGGTACACCGTGGGCGGAGGCGACGGCCGGAATCGCCAGCGCGCCGACACCGACGCCCAGCGGCTGCGCGGTCTGCCGGATGCCCATCGCCAGCCCGCGCCGCTGCGGCGGGAACCAGCCGACGATCACCCGGCCGCTCGCGCCGTTCGTGCTGGCCGCCCCGACGCCCCCGAGAAACAGCAGCGCGCCGAGGGCGATGTCGTTCGTCGTCGCCGCGGCGGCGCAGCCCGCCGCCAGCATCAGCAGCGGACCACCGACCAGCACCTTGCGTTCGCCGATCCGGTCCACCAGATAACCCCACGCGATCAGGGTGCACACCAGCCCGACGGTGGGCATGGCCACCAGCAGGCCCGCCGTCGCCAGCGGCAAGCCACGGTCGGTCAGCGCGGGCAACAGGAACGGGACGCCGTGGATGAAGACCGCGCTGGAGGCCTGGGCGAACACGCCGAGACCGAGCATGGACCAGCGCCGAACCTCGTCGATCTGCGTAACGGTCGCCATCGGCCTCACCTCGACATCTCATTATTTGGGATACAATTCCCATTGTGTGAACTTCGCTGCTCACGGTACACCCGGCGGCGGTTCGATTCGACGGTTGCGGCTGTCGGGCTGCTCACAGCGCGCGCCGCCGTCGGATCCGGGCGGATTCCGTACCACCCGGTCGGGCGCGTTCGAGCAGGTGACGGTGGGTCGATAGACTCCGGGCATGCGTCTAGGTCGAGTTGCCAGTCCCGATGGAGTCGCTTTCGTCAGCATCGAAGGCGACGGAAGCGACAGCGTGGCCAAGGAGATCGCGGAACACCCGTTCGGCACACCGACGTTCACCGGCCGCAGCTGGCCGCTGGCCGACGTGCGGCTGCTCGCGCCGATCCTGGCCAGCAAGGTGGTCTGCATCGGCAAGAACTACGCCGCCCACGCTGCGGAGATGGGTGGTCCCGCGCCCGCCGACCCGGTGATCTTCCTCAAGCCGAATACCGCGATCGTGGGGCCGAACGCACCGATCATCCTGCCGCCCAGTTCATCTCAGGTCGACTACGAAGGGGAGCTGGCGATCGTCATCGGCCGCCCCTGCAAGGACGTGCCCGCCGCCCGCGCGCTGGACGTGGTGCTGGGTTACACCGCCGCCAACGATGTGACCGCTCGCGACCAGCAGCGCCACGACGGCCAGTGGACCAGGGGCAAGGGCTACGACACGTTCTGCCCGCTCGGTCCGTGGATCGAAACCTCCCTGGACCCTTCGGATCTGGAGGTCGTCACCGAGCTCGACGGTGAAGTGCGTCAGCGCAGCCGCACTTCGCTTCTGCTGCACGACATTCCGAAGCTCATCGAGTGGATCACCACCGTGATGACACTGCTGCCCGGTGACGTCATCCTCACCGGCACCCCGGAGGGCGTCGGCCCGATGCGGGAGGGCCAGCAGGTGTCGGTGACCGTCGAGGGCATCGGAACCCTCACCAATCCCGTTGCCGCCAAACGCTGATCGAAAGAGAGCCATGACTGAAGTACGGGTCCGATTCTGCCCGTCACCGACCGGGACGCCGCACGTCGGCCTGATCCGGACGGCGCTGTTCAACTGGGCCTACGCCCGCCACCACGGTGGCGCATTCGTCTTTCGAATCGAAGACACCGATGCCGCACGGGATTCCGAGGAATCCTACCGGGCGATTATCGACGCGCTGCGCTGGCTCGGCCTCACCTGGGACGAGGGGCCGGAGGTCGGCGGGCCTTACGCGCCATATCGCCAGTCGCAACGAAAAGAACTGCACCAGGACGTTGTTCGGCGTTTGCTGGAGGCCGGTGAGGCTTACGAATCGTTCTCCACGCCGGAGGAAGTCGAGGCCCGTCATCGCGCCGCGGGACGCGATCCGAAGCTCGGTTACGACAACTACGATCGCGACCTGACGCCGGAGCGGATCGAGGCGTACCGGGCCGAGGGGCGCCCCGCCGTCGTCCGGCTGCGGATGCCAGAAGAAGACCTGTCCTGGAACGATCTGGTGCGCGGGGAGACCACCTTCAAGGCCGGCAGCGTCCCGGACTTCGCGCTCACCCGCGGTAACGGCCAGCCGCTGTACACGCTGGTCAACCCCGTCGACGATGCGCTGATGCGGATCACCCACGTACTGCGCGGCGAGGACCTGCTCTCCTCCACTCCCCGCCAGCTCGCGCTGTACGCCGCGCTGCGCCGGATCGGGGTCGCCGATTTCACTCCCGAGTTCGGCCATCTGCCGTTCGTGATGGGTCAGGGCAACAAGAAGTTGTCCAAGCGTGATCCGGAGTCGAATCTGTTCGCCCATCGCGACCGCGGGTTCATCCCCGAGGGTTTGCTGAATTATCTCGCGCTACTCGGCTGGGGCCTGTCCGAGGACCGCGACGTGTTCTCCATGGCGGAGATGGTCGAGGCCTTCGACATTTCGAAAGTGAATTCGAATCCGGCCCGATTCGACCAGAAGAAGGCGGACGCGCTCAACGCCGAGCACATCCGATTGCTGGCTCCGGGTGATTTTGCCCACCGGCTGCGGGAGTATCTCACCGGACACGGCCATATCGGCGCCGAAATCGATGAAAAAGTGTTCGCCGCGGCGGCGGAACTCGTGCAGACCAGGATTGTCGTCTTGTCCGACGCTTGGGACCTTCTGCGTTTCCTGTTCGCACCAGCGGAGGAGTTCGCGATCGACCCGGCCGCGGGGGCCAAGAATCTCGGTCCCGACGCGGCTCAGGTATTGCAGGCGGCTATTACCGCCGTGGAGCCGTTGACCGAGTGGACCACCGAAGCGATCGAAGCGGCACTGAAAAAGGCGCTGATCGATGATCTCGGGCTGAAACCGCGCAAAGCCTTCGCTCCGGTGCGGGTCGCGATCACCGGATCGCATATCAGCCCGCCGCTGTACGAATCCCTGGAACTGCTCGGCCGCGACCTCACCTTGGACCGGCTGCGCGCGGCGCTGGACTGGAAGGAGACCGCCCAGACCGGCTCCGAAGGCTGAAAATATGGCTTTGACCAGGCGATTTGTAGTTAACCCGTAGCCGTTTGGTACTCTTCTTCTCGGCCCGGAACACGGTCTCGAGTCACCCAGACGCGAGGCTGAACGACCTGGTCATTGGGGTATGGTGTAATTGGCAACACAGCTGATTCTGGTTCAGCCATTCTAGGTTCGAGTCCTGGTACCCCAGCGGAGTGTGTTGTAAGACTTCGGTTCGCGGCCGAAATCCCTCAGCACCTGGCGATTTGGTCGCCGGGCCTCGGCCAGATAAACTAGCCGAGCCTCCTGATCGAAAGATCAACCACGGCGCTCCTCGCGACAGTGAGAAGCAGTCCTGGCCCCGTCGTCTAGCGGCCTAGGACGCCGCCCTCTCAAGGCGGTAGCGCGGGTTCGAATCCCGTCGGGGCTACACGAATGGAAGGCCCATGCTCATGGAGCATGGGCCTTTCTCGTTTCGCAGTGTCTTGTGATGGTGCAACCCCCACGCCCCGCCTGGAGGGCTTCGCCCCCGGACACTCGGCGAGGGCTTCGCCCCGCCTGGATGGTCGTGGTCCGGTGGTGTGGTCAGTGGCGGATCCGGGCCTAGGCGGGCGGCGGATCTCTTCGGAAGCTCGGCCTGTCGTTGGTGGTACCTCGCCTGAACTACTGACTGTGCCGTATCTCACTCTCGGCCGATGGTTCGCGCTGGACCCCGTGGGCGCTGTCCGGCTCCGTATGAAGGGGCCATGATCCAGGTGTTCGGCGGGTACCAGCTCTGGTCCCGTCCCACCGTGGGAACGCCGCCGAGTCATCGAAGGCAGAGCGGCATCCCATGCGACGTGCTCGTGTGGACCGATTCGCATGCTGCGGCAGTCGGCCCGAGTCTCGATCCGCAATGACCTGGATCGCACGGCAGAGAGCGTCGGAGCCGCCTGTGCGGACGGTCAGGATCGCCCACCGGCAGGATCGGGCTGCGCGGCGGTGGCGCCGAATTGCCCGTGCCGGGTCTTCCGGGTGCGGGACTGTTCGAGCCGTCCCGGTGAGTCCGGCAGTCCAGCCGAGCCGTTCGCGGGAGAGGGGGCAAATGAGCGGCCCGGCTGCGCCGGTGGCAGCGGACGGACGCAAATCGGCCGCCGGGCCGTGCCGGTGGCAGCGGACGGACGCAAATCGGCCGCCGGGCCGCGCCGGTCGCGGGGGACGGACGCAAATCGGCCGCCGGGCCGCGCCGGTCGCAGGGGAGAGCGGCAAAAGAAAGGCCCTCCAGCGATCTTGCTGGAGGGCTTTCGCCGACTGTGCGGACTATCCGCTCTTGCGCCGGAATTCCCGCTTGTGGCCGACCGCGGAGTGCGCCGAGGACGCCTTCGACCGTCCGTCGAGGTGGTCGGCCGCGCGGGCGTTCTGCTGGTTCTTGCGCTCCAGTGCTTCCCGGAACTTGCGCTTCACCTCGTCGGCGCCGTTGGACTTACCCGAATCCGCCATCGCTGCTCCTCGTCGTCGCGGCCGCGCGCCGCGTCCTCGCGGGCGGCGGTGCCCGGCCGATTGCTGTCGAACACCCGACGCTAGCCCGTGCGAGGCGGTTGTGTCAGTTGGATTTCGCGCGCGTCGCGCGGCCCGATCGCGTTCGGGCCGGTCAGTCGAGTGCCTGCGCGGTACTGCCGCCCAGCGGCATCGCCGGAAGGCCGAGCTTGCGATGATCCCAGCTGCGCGTGCGCTCCGGCACGACGTGCACGGCGACCCGCTTGTTCAGCATGGCTTCGACCATCGGGCGCAATTCCTCGTTGTAGGGGCCGGTGTAGCGCTCCCATACGCTCACGCCGACGGCGAAGAGTTTCTCGGCGTCATCGATGATCTCGGCGCGGCCCTCGATCGAGACGCCCCGGAGTTGGTCGTAGGTGTCGCCCGCCTCGACCATGCAGGTGACCCGAGGATCGCGGCGCAGGTTCACCGCCTTCTGCGATTTGGCCTTGGTCTCGAACCAGATCTCGCCGTCGATGAGCGCGTACCACATCGCGGTCAGGTGCGGCGTGCCCTTCGGTCCGATGGTCGCCAGCGTCGCGATCCGGCTGCGCTGCAGGAACTCGGTGATCTCGGTGTCGGACATCACGATCTGTGCCCGTTGATTGACTCCCATGGGGCAACTCTAGAGAGTCCGGATTGAAACAGGTTACAGGCGCTTGTGCAGCGCCTCGGCCGCCGCGACCAGATCCGCCGCCCACCGCGCGCCCGGCCTGCGGCCCATCCGATCGATCGGTCCCGACACCGACACGGCCGCGACCACGGCGCCGCCCGCGTCGCGCACCGGCGCGGAGACGCTGGCCACGCCTGCCGCACGCTCGGCCGCGCTCTGCGCCCACCCGCGCTTGCGCACCTCGGCCAGCGCGCGTTCGCCGAACACCGCGTCGGCCAGGATGGTGCGCTGTAGTTCCGGGTCGGCCCACGCCAGCAGTACTTTGGCCGCCGACCCCGCGGTGAGCGGCAGCCGCGCCCCGATCGGCACGGTGTCGCGCAGTCCCACGGGAGGTTCCAGCGCCGCGACGCAGACGCGGGCGTTGCCGTCGCGGCAGTACAGCTGGACGCTCTCGCCGGTGATCTCGCGCAGCCGGGGGAGGATGGCCGACGCGGCCTCGAGCAGTGGATCGTTCGCGCTGGTCGCGAGCTCGGCGAGGGCCGGCCCCGGCCGCCAGGTGCCGTTGCTGTCGCGCGCGAGCAGGCGATGCACTTCCAAGCCGACGGCGAGACGGTGTGCGGTGGCGCGGGGTAGACCGGTGCGCGCGCACAGCTCGTTGAGACCCGAGGGATGCTCGGCTACGGCGTACAGGACCGCCACTGCTTTGTCGAGGACGCCGATGCCGCTATGCTGTCTCATAGAACGATACTAGCGTCTCGGATGTTGAGAAACCACCTCCACGGATCCTTCCTCTCAGCGTTCGGACCAGGCGCAGCTATCCCAACTTGTGCAACCGTCGCCGCGTCGGAGTCCAGATCGCGGAACGGCTGCTTCGTCCGAAAGGTGATCGACAATGGCCGAACCGCGCACGCTGGCCGAGAAGGTATGGGACCAGCACGTCGTCGCTCGCGGGGAGGGCGAGGGTGCCTCGCGCGAACCGGACCTGATCTACATCGACCTGCATCTCGTCCACGAGGTGACCAGCCCGCAGGCCTTCGACGGACTGCGCGCGGCGGGCAGGCCGGTGCGACGGCCCGATCTCACGATCGCGACCGAGGACCACAACGTTCCGACGATCGATATCGACAAGCCGATCGCCGACCCGATTTCGCGTACCCAGGTGGAGACGCTGCGGCGCAACTGCGCGGAATTCGGTGTGCGGCTGCACCCGATGGGCGACCTGGACCAGGGCATCGTGCACGTGGTCGGGCCGCAGCTGGGCCTGACCCAGCCGGGCACGACCGTGGTCTGCGGCGACAGCCACACCTCGACGCACGGCGCGTTCGGGGCGCTGGCGATGGGCATCGGCACCTCCGAGGTGGAGCATGTGCTTGCCACTCAGACCCTCTCGCTGCGCCCGTTCAAGACGATGGCGATCACGGTGGACGGCGTCATGCCGCCCGGCGTGACGAGCAAGGACCTGATCCTGGCCGTCATCGCGAAGATCGGCACCGGCGGCGGACAGGGCTACGTCCTGGAGTACCGCGGCGAGGCCATCCGGGCCATGTCGATGGAGGCCCGAATGACGATCTGCAACATGTCCATCGAAGCGGGCGCGCGGGCAGGCATGATCGCGCCGGACGAGACCACCTACGAATTCCTCAAAGGACGGCCGCACGCGCCGCAGGGAGCCGATTGGGACGCCGCGGTGGCCGCCTGGGAGGCGCTGAAGACCGACGAGGGCGCTGTTTTCGACGCCGAGGTGCACATCGACGCCTCCGAGCTGACTCCGTTCGTCACCTGGGGCACCAACCCGGGTCAAGGCGCCCCGCTGGGCGAGGCGGTGCCCGACCCCGCCGCCATCGCCGACGAGGTGGCTCGCGAGTCCGCGGAGAAAGCTCTGCGTTACATGGACTTGGAGCCGGGTACTCCGCTTCGACAAGTGCCGATCGACACCGTATTCGTCGGCTCGTGCACCAACGGACGCATTGAAGATTTGCGTGCGGTGGCCGGGATTTTGAAGGGACGTCATGTCGCCGACGGCGTGCGAATGCTGGTTGTACCGGGCTCGATGCGGGTTCGCGCACAGGCGGAAAAAGAAGGACTCGGGGAGATTTTCACTGCGGCGGGCGCCGAATGGCGGCAAGCCGGCTGCTCAATGTGCCTGGGAATGAATCCGGACCAGCTCGAGCCGGGCCAGCGTTGCGCGTCCACCTCGAACCGCAACTTCGAGGGCAGGCAGGGCAAAGGCGGCCGTACGCACCTCGTTTCTCCCCTCGTAGCGGCCGCGACGGCGGTCCGTGGAACTCTGTCATCGCCTGCGGATCTGGACTGACCGGCCCCGATTCCCTCAATCAAACCCAGGAGATTCGTTATGGAAGCCTTCACTGTGCACAAGGGCATCGGGGTGCCGCTGCGCCGCTCCAATGTCGATACCGATCAGATCATCCCGGCGGTCTACCTCAAGCGGGTGACGCGGACCGGATTCGAGGACGGGTTGTTCGCCGCATGGCGCACCGATCCCGACTTCATTCTGAACATCGCGCCTTACAACAGGGGTAGTGTCTTGGTGGCGGGTCCGGATTTCGGTACGGGATCGTCGCGTGAGCACGCCGTTTGGGCGCTGTCGGACTACGGCTTTCGGGTGGTCATCTCATCCCGGTTCGCCGACATCTTCCGCGGCAATGCGGGCAAGGGCGGTCTGGTCGCCGCTCAGATGTCACAGAACGATGTCGAAATGCTCTGGAAGTTGCTCGAGGAACAGCCCGGCTTGGAATTGGTTGTGGACCTCGAGGCGCGCACGGTGACGGCCGGAACCGTCGTGTTGCCGTTCGAAATTGATGACTACACCAGGTGGCGTCTGCTGGAAGGATTGGATGACATCGGCCTGACGCTGCGCCGGGAGGACGCGATCGCCCGGTTCGAAAAGGCAAGGCCAACATGGAAACCCACTACCCTGCCTGCACATATTTCGCAGACGTAATCACCCCCGCCGGTTAGCTGGACACCCGGAGTTGCGGTAGCTGGACGTGTGCTAAACCACATGAATTTTGGCGTGGCACATAGACTCTTGCCCAAAGTGGGTTTACCGTGGTACCTAGTCGGTCCGACGACGGGCCATTAGTCTGCGGAGGATTCAATGAACAAGGCGGAACTGATCGACGTTCTGACCGAAAAGTTGGGTACGGACAGGCGCACGGCCACCGCGGCAGTCGAGCATGTGGTCGACACCATCGTGCGCGCGGTGCACAAGGGTCAGAGCGTCACTATCACCGGATTCGGTGTGTTCGAACAGCGTAAGCGTGCGGCTCGCGTCGCGCGGAACCCGCGTACCGGCGAAACCGTGAAGGTCAAGCCCACTTCGGTGCCCGCGTTCCGTCCCGGCGCTCAGTTCAAGGCGGTGATCGCGGGTAAGCAGAAACTGGCCGCGACCGGGCCCGCCGTCAAGCGCGGGGTGAATGCGCCGGTGTCGGCGAAGAAGGCGGCGGCGAAGAAGACGGCGGCCAAGAAGACCGCCGCCAAGAAGTCGACGCCGACCAAGGCGCCCGCCAAGACGACGGCCCGCAAGGCCGCCGCCAAGGCTCCGGCGAAGACCACCGCGCGCAAGACGACCGCTACGAAGACCGCTGCGAAGAAGGCGCCCGCGAAGAAGACCGCGGTCGCGAAGAAGGCTCCGGCCAAGAAGACGGCCACCAAGGCCACGGCGGCCAAGAAGACCACCACCGCTGCCGCCAAGAAGACCACCGCGAAGAAGACCGCGGCCAAGAAGGCCTCGACTCGCGGAACCCGCTGATCTCGAGCCACCGCCGGATCGGCGCTGAATGCGTGGCCCCACGACTGGGCCCATTCGCCTCAACGTCGAGACGGCCCCGGGAGACACCCGGGGCCGTTTTCGGCTGTCCGCCTACCGAGACCTCACGGCCGTGGCCGCCACTCGGCGCCCGCCGACCCGCGCGGTGACGCGGGAGCTGCCGGTCTAATCCGACCGCACCACGTAGGCTGACAGCGATCGATCCAGATGGTCGGCGGCCACCAAGCGATGGCCGACGAACGACAGCACCCACACACTGCCCTTGCGATTGCGCGCCGACGGCAGCGCGACTCCATCGCGTTCGGCCAGCCATCCCAGCAGATCGGGGATCACCTTGCCCTGACTGCAGACGACACGAATGGCTTTGTCCGACACCAGGGCTCGAAAACGTTCCCGGGCGTCGTCCGGGGTTTCGGCGTACCCGGTCTCGGAAAGCAATGGCTCCTCGATGATTTCGACACCGAGTTTCTCCGCCAACGGCGCCACGGACTGCACGCAACGCAGTGGTGGAGCCGAATAGACCTCAGATGCACCGAACGCCAAGAGGTTCGGCGTGAGCGCCTGTGCCTGCGCCTCGCCCTCGCGGTCGAGTGGACGCTGCTCGTCGGGACCGTTGAAGCGGTCCCTGCGGCCTGCTTTGGCATGCCGCACCAACAGCAGAGTGTCGGTGCGCGCGGGCAGCCGGGTGAAGGCGCGCACCACCTGCCGGTCCATCGGATACGACAGCTGGTCCATCACCCGATCCAGCGGATGCCAGCTGAGCACGTCCACCTCGGAGTTGACGGTGAACTCCCCGCCCACCTGTTCGGCGGCCCAATAGTCGACCCGCTTCAGCTTGCGGTGGCCGGGGATCGGGTAGGTCACGTGGCCGAGGTAGCGGCCGAGCCTGCTCTCCAGCCCGGTTTCCTCCCGTACTTCGCGGACCGCGGCCAGCACCGGGGTCTCGCCCGGGTCGAGTTTGCCCTTCGGCAGCGACCAGTCCTCGTACTTGGGGCGGTGGACGATCGCGATCTCGATCGCACCCGAGGACGACTCGCGCCACAGCACCGCTCCGGCGGCGTGGATATTGGCGGTGACGCGGGGATCCCAGAACGGGCCCCCCTCTTGTTCGAACCCCGTTTTGGCGTTCACTGCTGATCTGGCCTCCGCAGCCGCATCAAGAACTCCTGATGGTCTCTGATCTTGTCCCCGTCGCCGGACACGCCCGGCGACGCCTGCCACGTGCCGTCCGGTTGCAGCACCCAGCAGCGCGTGGTCGGCGACAGAGCCGAGTCGAAGACCCCGCCGAGTTGTTCGGTCAACCGCGGATCCTTCACCTGCGCCATCACCTCGACCCGGCGATCGAGGTTGCGGTGCATCATGTCGGCGCTACCGATCCAGTACTCGTCCTGCGCCTGGAAGTGCAGGATGCGGGAATGCTCCAGGAACCGGCCGAGGATCGAGCGGACCTCGACGTTCTCGCTCATCCCTGGCACACCGGGGCGCAGGCCGCAGATGCCGCGCACCACGATCTGTACCGGCACGCCCGCCTGGGAGGCCCGGTACAGCGCGTCGATGACCTCCTCGTCGACGATGGCGTTGGCCTTCAGCCGGATTCGGGCGTCCTTACCCTCACCCGCCAGATCGGTCTCGCGCTGGATGCGCTCGATGATGCCGGAGCGCACGCTGTGCGGGGCGACGAGCAGATTGCGGTAGTTCTCTTTCCGCGAGTAACCGGTCAGCGAATTGAACAGGTCGGTCAGGTCGGCGCCGATTTCGGGTGCGGCGGTGAGCAATCCGACGTCCTCGTAGAGGCGCGCGGTCTTCGGGTTGTAGTTGCCGGTGCCGATGTGGCAGTAGCGCCGGATGGTGGCGCCCTCGCGGCGCACCACCAGGCAGGTCTTGCAGTGGGTCTTCAGGCCGATGAGGCCGTACACCACGTGGACGCCGGCCTGTTCCAGCGCGCGGGCCCATTTGATGTTGGCCTGCTCGTCGAACCGCGCCTTGATCTCGACCAGGGCGACCACCTGCTTGCCCGCCTCGGCGGCGTCGATGAGCGCGTTGACGATCGGGGAGTCACCGGAGGTGCGGTACAGCGTCTGCTTGATGGCGAGCACCTGCGGGTCGGCGGCGGCCTGTTCGATGAACCGCTGCACGCTGGTGGAGAACGAGTCGTACGGATGGTGCACCAGCACGTCACCCTCGCGCAGCGCGGCGAAGACGTTGCGCGGCGTCTCGCGCTCGCCGAACGCGGGCGGGGTCGCGGGAACGTACGGAGTGTCCTTCAGATTCGGCCGGTCGACGCCGTACACCTGCCAGAGGCAGGACAGGTCGAGCAGTCCGGGCACCTGGATGACGTCGTCGGGGTCGACGTCCAACTCGCGGAGGAGCAGATCGAGCATGTGCTCGGTCATGTCGTCGGACACCTCTAGTCGCACCGGCGAACCGAACCGCCGCCGGGCCAGTTCCCGCTCCAGCGCCTGGAGCAGGTCCTCGTCGCGATCCTCGTCGACTTCGAAGTCCGCGTTGCGGGTGATCCGGAACGAGTGGTGCTCGACCACCTCCATGCCGGGGAACAACAGGTCCAAGTGCGCGGCGATGAGCGCTTCCATCGGCAGGAAAGCCGCGATCGGGGAGCCGGAGTCGGTGCGGCGCACACGGACGAACCGGTCGACGTTGTCGGGGACCTTGACGCGGGCGAAGTGCTCGCCGCCGGTCGCGGAATCCTTTACCGTCACCGCGAGGTTGAGACTCAGCCCGCTGATGTAGGGGAAGGGGTGCGCCGGATCGACCGCGAGCGGGGTGAGGACCGGGAAGACCTGATCCTGGAAGTAACCCGAAAGGCGACTGCGTTCGTCCTCGTCCAGATCGCTCCAGTCGATGATCGCGATGCCCTCGGCGGTCAACGCGGGCAGCACGCTGTCGAGGAAGACGCGGGCATGCCGCACCGCGATCTCCTGGGTGCGCGCGGCGATCAGTTCCAACTGCTCGCCGGGGGAGCGGCCGTCAGCCGAGCGCACCAGCAGGCCGGTCTCGGCGCGGCGTTTCAGCCCGGCCACCCGCACCATGTAGAACTCGTCGAGATTGGACGCGAAGATCGCCAGGAACTTCGCACGCTCCAGCAACGGCAGCGACTCGTCCTCGGCGAGGGCGAGCACGCGGGCGTTGAAGTCCAGCCAGCTCAATTCGCGATTGAGGTAGCGATCGCGTGGCAACCGCGCCGCCGACGAGTCGGCGGACAAGGGTGTCGCCGCTGGGGGTGGCGTGGGAAGCAACGGCTGCTGCTTGACGGTTTCCGTATCGCTCACGTCACCGATCATCCCCTACCGGAGAGGTCGTGTGCATCCCGCGACCGTGATCGTCATGTGTCTCACGCCACCACGGCGACCGGCTAGCACACGTGTGGAACGTGTTCGTGAACGCCGCCCGGCCAGCCGATGTCGTGCAGGACAGCACGCGTCGCGTTTCCGGCCCCGAGTGCCACCGCGCGGTCCAGATCGGCGGGGGTGTCGACGTCCAAGCGCAGGCCCGGCCAGTCCCCGGTGAGATCGACCGCGCCCGCGTCGATATGGCTGCGTGCCGACCCGGGACCGAAACGGGGATCGAGCGCGGCGACCGGGTCGCGAACCACGAGCGCGGCGGTGCCGCTGCCCTCGTGATCGATCACGATCGAGCGCAACCCGCGCGGGGCGGCGGCGAGCATGTCCGACAGTTCTTCCGGGCGCAGCGCGGGCAGATCCGCCTGCAAAGCGAGCAGATCGATCGGGCCGTGCGCGCCGCGCAACGCGGCGGCGGTGGCGGCGAGCGCGGTGTTCAGCCCGTCGGCGTGCCGCTGACGCGGTTCCGGATGGACTTCCGCGCCCAACGTGCGGGCCAGGTCCGCGACGGCGGGGTCGGGCGTGACCACGGTGACCGATACGACCTCGCCGACCGCCGCGGTGGCGGTCACGGTGTCGGCGAGCATGGCCAACACCAACCGGGCCCGGTGCTCCGGGCGCAGCCGGTCGGCCAGTCGGCTCTTGGCCTGATCGAGGCTCTTGACCGCGATCACGGCATGCACGGCGTGCGGGCGCATGCGAGCAATCCTTCCATGGCATATTGGGCTGATGACGAGGGCGGCAGTGCTGGGCGCGGGATCGTGGGGCACCGCGTTCGCGAAGGTGTTGGCGGACGCGGGAACCGAGGTCACGATCTGGGCCCGGCGGCCCGAGGTCGCCGCGACGCTGGCCTCCGAACATCGCAATCCCGATTACCTGTCGGATATTCCGCTGCCGCCGGTCGCGGCCACCCACGACCCGGCGGTGGCGCTGGATGGAGCGGACATCGTCGTGCTGGCGGTGCCGTCGCAGTCGCTGCGGGCCAACCTCGCGGAGTGGAAGGGGTTGATCCCGGGCGACGCCACGCTGCTGAGTCTGGCGAAAGGCATCGAGACCAGGACGCTGCTGCGGATGAGCCAGGTGATCGAGGAGGTCACCGGGGCCGATCCGAGCCGGATCGCGGTGCTTTCCGGACCGAACCTGGCGCGCGAGATCGCGGTGGGCCAGCCTGCCGCGACCGTGGTCGCCTGCTCGGACAACGATCGCGCGGTGGCGGTGCAGCACGCCTGCGCGACCGGATACTTCCGTCCCTACACCAACACCGACGTGGTCGGCTGCGAGATCGGCGGCGCTTGCAAGAACGTCATCGCGCTCGCCTGCGGCATCGCGTCGGGAATGGGACTCGGCGACAACTCGATCGCCAGCCTGATCACCCGCGGTCTCGCCGAGATCATCCGGCTCGGGGTGGCCCTCGGCGCGGAGCCGGTGACGCTCGCGGGTCTGGCCGGCGTCGGAGACCTGGTCGCCACCTGTACCTCCCCGTTGTCGCGCAACCGGTCGTTCGGGCACGTGCTCGGCGCGGGCGGATCCATGGACGCCGCCCAGTCGGCCACTCATGGCCAGGTCGCCGAGGGTGTGAAGTCCTGCACATCGGTGCGCGCGCTGGCCGAGCGGCACGGCGTCGAGATGCCGCTGACCACCGCGGTGCATCAGGTCTGTCACGAAGGGCTCTCCGTGCGCGAAGCCGTCGGCAACCTGCTCGGGCGGCGGATGAAGCCCGAGTGAGCCCGCTCCGCCCCGGCGGGAGTGTCCGGGACGGTCAGCGGTGGGAGTGCGCATCGAAACGGGTACGGTTCGGGGCATGACGAACCGGATCAGGGTGGCTGTGGTGTTCGGCGGGCGCAGTAACGAGCACGCCGTGTCCTGCGTATCGGCCGGTAGCGTGCTTCGCCACCTGGATCAGGAGAAGTACGAGGTCGTGCCGATCGGCATCACCACGGAAGGTCGCTGGGTGCTCGGCGGTTCGGAGGTGGCCGCGCTCGGCATCCACGATCGCGCACTGCCGTCGGTGGACGCCACCGGCACGGCATTGACCCTGGCCGCGGACCCCAGCCGCCCCGGGGCGCTGATCGCGCTCGACGATCCCGGCGCGGCGCTCGGCTCGGTCGATGTGGTGTTCCCGATCCTGCACGGACCGTTCGGCGAGGACGGCACCCTGCAAGGGATGCTGGAACTTGCCGGAATTCCCTACGTCGGCCCCGGCGTGCTGGCCAGCGCCGCGGGCATGGACAAGGAGTTCACCAAGAAACTGCTCGCGGCGGAGGGGCTGCCGATCGGCACGCAGGTGGTGTTGCGGCCCGGCACCGCGACGGTCACCGAGGAAGACCGGCTGCGCCTGGGTCTGCCCGTGTTCGTCAAACCGGCCCGTGGCGGCTCATCGATCGGCATCACCCGGGTCACCGACTGGAACGAGCTGGACGCGGCCATCGCCGTGGCGCGCGCGCATGATCCGAAGGTGATCGTCGAAGCGGGCATTGTCGGGCGTGAGGTGGAGTGCGGGGTCCTGGAATACCCGGACGGCCGGGTCGCGGCGAGCGTGGTGGCGGAGATCCGGATGCCGGAGACCGGCGTCACCGTCGACGGACCCGCGTTCTACGACTTCGACACGAAGTACCTCGACGACGTCTGCGAATTCGACGTTCCCGCGAAACTGGACGACGAGGTGTCCGACCGGATCCGGGAATTGGCCGTGCGTGCCTTCCAGGCTCTCGACTGCCAGGGACTGGCGCGGGTCGATTTCTTCGTCACCGAGCAGGGGCCGGTCATCAACGAGATCAACACGATGCCGGGATTCACCGCCATCTCCATGTATCCGCGCATGTGGGAGGCCACCGGCATCGACTATGCCGCACTCGTCTCCACGCTCATCGAGACCGCGCTCGTTCGCGGCACCGGGTTGCGTTAGGGCCTGCCGTCGTCGGGTGCGCCCCAGGTGATCGGCGCGCGACTACTCGGAGTCAGTTGGGCAGCGGTCCCGGGTCGATCGGCTGGGCCGGGAGGTTGGCGGTGATGGTGTCGGAGACTTCTTGCAGCGGTGTCGGACCGGAGCCGTCAGGGACGGTGAGGGCGACGTAGGTCCCACGGTCGACGGCGAACCACGTGCTCGCCTTGGCGGCCTGGTCGCGGACCTCGAACCACTGCACGCCGTTCACGATCTGCAGCGGCGAGGCGCGATTGAATTCCAACGGGCGATCCAGCCCGCAGCGCAGCACGATGGCGTCGCCGCCGTCGGCGCGCTGCCATGCGCGTGTGGCGGGCGGAGCGGGCTCGACCAGCGTCGATTTCGTGAAATCACCCAGCTCCGCGGGTAAGGCGGGCAGCAGGGCGGCGCACGCCGGGCCCTCCGCAGCCGGAGCCGGGACAGGGCCGAGCACCAGCGGTTCGCGCTCGACGGGCGCGCGGTGCGCGAGTACGGCGGCGACGAGCACCGCGACGACCAGCACGACCGGAAGCGCCACGGCGGTCGCGATGAGCGCGGGCGGGTACTGGTGTGCCGGGGACGACGCGGGGCGGCTGTCCGGCTCACCGGTATCGGTATCCGCTTTCGCGCTGTCCTCGCTCTTCGACAAGGAAGGAGTGGTCCGCGCGTCCGAGTCGGCGGCTTGTGGGCGATCGGACGCATTGTCCGTCGCCGCCGGTTCCTTCGGGGCGCTCCCGGGATCCGTGGCATCGGTGCGTTCGTGCTCGGGCTCCGCCGAATCACGGTCCGACGAATCCGCCGCCATGCTCACCGATCCTTTCCGCTACGCGCGTCGTCGCTGCCGCGCCGCAGGGCCGTTGGTACTCGAGTGCCCCCGAAAGGGTACCGTCGGGCTCATTCCAGCAAGCAGCGCGCCGGAGAGGATCGGTCATCAGCGCCAGCAGTGCCCCGAGGACAGTGCGTGAACTGGGCGAGTTCGCGCTGATCGAGCGCATCAACGCGGGTCGCGTCCAGGCGCCGGGTGTGCTGCTCGGCCCCGGTGACGACGCGGCGCTGGTCGCGGCGCCGGACGGCCGTTTCGTGGTGACCACCGACATGCTCGTGCAGGACCGGCACTTCCGGCTGGACTGGTCCAGCCCCGAGGACGTCGGCCGCAAGGCGATCGCGCAGAACGCCGCCGACGTGGTCGCCATGGGGGCGACGCCGACCGCGTTCGTCGTCGCGCTCGGCTGCCCGGCCGAGACCCCGCTCGAGGTGATCGACGGACTCGCGGACGGCATGTGGGCCGAGGCCGCCAGGGCGGGCGCGTCCATCGCGGGCGGCGACCTGGTCCGCAGCCGCGAACTGGTCGTCTCCGTCACCGCCTTCGGTGATCCGGGCCGCGGCGCGCCGGTCACCCGAGCGGGTGCCCGCGTGGGCGATGTCGTCGCGGTAGCGGGCCGCCTCGGCTGGTCGGCCGCGGGACTGGCCGCCTTCACCGCCGGAGCGACCGGACCGGAGTTCGTGGGAGTGCTTGCCGCGCATCGCGTTCCGCAGCCGCCGTACGCGCTCGTGTTGGACGCGCTGCGGCGCGGGCGATACGGCGGGTCAAATCGGTCTGAGGTGCAGCATGATTCGGCGTCCGAGGTAACTGCCGGAGATCCCGCGACCGCACGCCTCGATTCGGGAGTGCCTGGCTCCTTCGGGACCTCGGCCATCGAGTCGTCCGCACCGGTCACGCTCGACGAGGACTTCGGAACCGAAGCGTCCGACGTCGGCCCGCACGCGCTGACCGACGTGTCCGACGGACTGCTCGCGGATCTGGGGCACATCGCGTCGGCCTCGGGCGTGGCCATCGATCTGGATTCGGCCGCCCTGCGCGACCCTGCGCTGGAACCGATCGCCGCCCGGCTGGATGCCGATGCGGCGCAATGGATCCTGACCGGCGGAGAGGACCATGCCTTCGCGGGCACCTGGGCGCCGGACGGTGCGCTTCCCCCTGGATGGGTCGCGGTCGGGCGGGTTCTGGCCGGTCGCGGGCTCACCGTCGACGGTGTGGCGCAGACCGGCGACGTCGGGTGGGAATCGTTCCGTGGGGCGGACTCGTCATGCGACGGCCGGTCACGCTAAGTTGTGCGGTCATGGGCGCGAAACCACTGTCGGAAATCATGGATCCGGGATGGGCGAAGGCACTCGAGCCGGTGGCGGATCGGATTACCGCCATGGGCGATTTCCTTCGTGCCGAGAACGCGGAAGGCCGTGGCTATCTACCGTCCGGTGACAACGTGCTGCGGGCCTTCCAGCGTCCGTTCGACGCGGTGCGCGTGCTGGTCGTCGGCCAGGATCCGTATCCGACGCCCGGTCACCCGATGGGGCTGAGTTTCTCCGTGGCGCCGGATGTTTCGCCGATCCCGCGCAGCCTGGCCAATATCTTCGCCGAATACAGCAAGGATCTCGGTCACCCGACGCCGTCCTGTGGCGATCTGAGCCCGTGGTCGGACCAGGGTGTGCTGATGTTGAACCGAGTGCTCACCGTGTCGCCCGGCAAGCCTGCCTCGCACCGCGGCAAGGGGTGGGAGGCGGTCACCGAGCAGGCGATCCGCGCCTTGGTCGCCAGGGACGAGCCGTTGGTCGCGATCCTGTGGGGCCGCGACGCGGCGACGCTGAAGCCGTTGCTGACCGAGTCCGAGGTGCCCTACATCGAGTCCGCGCATCCGTCGCCGCTGTCGGCGTCCCGCGGGTTCTTCGGTTCCCGCCCCTTCTCGCGAGTGAACGAACTGCTCGACGAACTGGGGGCCGAACCGGTTGACTGGCGCCTGCCCTGAGTTGGGCGTCTGTGTGTGATCGACCGAGTTAACGAGTGAGGAGCTGTTCCATGCACAACAACACCGTCCGGGGCGCGCTGCGCGGTACCACCGCGACCCTGGCCTTCTGCGCCGCTCTGAGCAGTGGCGCCGCCGTCGCGAGCGCGGCTCCGCTGCGGCTCGAGCCGGCCACGGAGACCACCACGGCCCCGGTCGCCGAGGAATACACCTCCAGCGGTTCCTCCACCATCTCCGCGTCGTTCAACGCCAAGATCGCGTGCCTGTTCTTCGCGGGCAACCTCGCCTGCTGAACACTCGAAACGCCGGGTTCGCGCCAGCGCGTCCCGGCGTTTGTGCGATCCTACGGATCGTGAGTAATGCGAACTATCTTCTCGAACCGTCCCGGCTCCGGCTGCGCGGTTCGGGCGGAATCGAGCTGGCCGCCGATCAGTTCGGCCCGGTCGACGGCCCGCTCGTCGTCTTCCTGCACGGTGGCGGGCAAACCCGCCATTCGTGGAAGAAGACCGGAGCCCGGCTCGGCGCGTCGGGAATGCGGGTGGTCACGGTGGACGCCCGCGGCCACGGCGACAGCGAGTGGGCGCCGGATCGTGACTATCGGCGCCAGACCATGGTGGACGACCTGCTGCTCGTGCTCGAACAGCTGGGCGAGCCCGCGGTGGTCGTCGGGGCCAGCATGGGGGGAATCACCGGTCTGCTCGCCACCGCGCGGCCCGGCGGGGATGCGATCAGCGCCTTGGTGCTCGTCGACATCGTGACCAGGCCCGAGCCGGAAGGCGTCGCCCGGGTGATCGACTTCCTGGGCAAGCATCGCGACGGTTTCGACAGCCTCGAACAGGCCGCCGACGCGGTCGCCGAATACCTGCCGCACCGCCCGCGGCCGAAGAGCCCCGAAGGACTGCTGCGCAATCTGCGTGAGCGCGACGGCCGCTGGTACTGGCACTGGGATCCGGACATGCTCAGTGATCGGGTCGAGGACCCGTCCGCGATGATCGAGCCGATGGAGGACGCGGCGCGGGCGCTGCGCATCCCGGTGCTGCTGGTGCGCGGCATGCGCTCGGACGTGGTCAGCGCCGAAGGAGCCGAAGCGTTCCAGCGGCTGGTGCCGCACGCACAGCTGGTCGAGATCGGCGGCGCGGCGCACACCGCGGCCGGTGACGACAACGACTCGTTCACCGACGCGGTGGCGAAATTCGTGCTCTCCACCCGGGAGTGATTCAGGCGAGTCCGGCGTAGTCGGGTTTGCGTTTCGCGACGAACGCGTCGACGCCCTCGCGTCCGGCGGCGGAGCCCGCGGCAGCGGCGATACCGTCGCGCTCGCTGTCGAGATGATCGCTCAGCGTCGCGGTGCCCGACTGCCGCAACAGCGACTTGATGCTCGCGTGGGTAGAACGCGGTCCGGTGGCCAGAGTGCGTGCGAGGCGCTGCGCCTCCTCGGCGATCTCGCCGTCGGGGACCAGCCTGCTCAGCACGCCGAGGCGCACTGCCTCGTCGGCGTCGATGACGGCGTCGGTGAGCAGGATTTCGCGCGCCCGCCCCTGCCCCACGATGCGCGGCAGCGTCCAGGACATGCCCCCGTCGGGGCTCAGTCCGATGCCGGGATAGGCCGGGCGCAGTTTGGTGCCGGGCCCGCCGAGGGCTATGTCGGCCAGGCAGACCAGGCTCATGCCCGCGCCCGCGGCCCAGCCCTGCACCGCCGCGACCACCGGCACCGCGGTCGCGTCCAGCGCGCGGACGAAATCGTGCAGATCGGTGGCCAGACCGCGGATGTGCGCGGAGCGGTCCTGCGCCGCGGCGAAGCCGCGCACGTCGCCGCCGGCGCAGAAGTTCGCGCCGGTGCCGCGCAGCAGCACCGCGCCCACCTCGGACCCCAGCGAACCCAGTGCGGCGGTGCCCGCGTTGATGCCCGCGAAGTCCATGGACGTGCCGTTGGCGGAGGTGGCGATGGTGATCTGGAGGACGCCGTCGACGGTCGTCACGTAGCCGGTTTGCTCGCTGGTGGTCATGATCTGCACCTTAACGGGCGCGGCCGGACGCAGTCCCTCGGTAGTCCGCACGGCAACCGGAGCGAGGGCGAGGTTACCTCTAGCGGCCGTCGTCCGACACCGACTCGGCGTGCGTCGTCGGCGTGCGCACCATGCGCACCTCGATCGCGGCGGTGAACGGTTCGACCTTGCGCGTGCCGTCGAGCACGAACCCATGCCGCCGGTAGAACGCCTTGGCGCGCGCATTCTGCTCGAACACCCACAGCGAGCACGGAGCGGCCGGATCGAGCGCGGCGCGGATCAGGTCGTCGGCGACCCCGCTGCCGTGCCAGGAGGAACGCACGTAGAGCGCGTGCAGTTCGATCGGGATCACCGCGTCCGGGTCGCCGGGCGGGCCCGCGCTGGAGAATCCGATCACCACGTCATCGACGACCGCGACGTGCGTGCGGCCCGGATAGCGCAGCCGGTCGCGCTCCCACTGCTCGGCCCGTCGTCCGATATCGAAGGCGTCGAGCACGTGCGCGGGCACCAGCCCCCGGTACGCCTCGCGCCAGCAGGCGATGTGGCATTCGGCGAGGCTGTAGACGTACTCGGCGGTCAGCGGCTGAACCCGCCACGGATGCTCGGTCACAGCGGCCATGCGCGGCCCGCACTCATGACAACGCCCCGGACCACCCGATGCGGGTGCCGGGGCGTGTACCGACGAGGCCGGTCAGCCCGAGGGCGGATCAGCCGCGGGCGACCTTGCCCGCCTTCAGGCAAGAGGTGCACACGTTCATCCGGCGGGTGTTGCCCGGGGCGACCTGCGCGCGAACGGTCTGGATGTTCGGGTTCCAACGACGGTTGGTGCGCCGGTGCGAGTGCGAGACCGACTTCCCGAAGCCGGGGCCCTTGGCGCAGACGTCGCAGACGGCAGCCATAGTCGCGAACTCCTTCATGTCAATGGTGGGGACCGCCGCTTTCGCGGTGCGGCGCATCCTCGTGCAATGTCGAGTGCCCTGTCAGCGGAGAGCCGACCAGCGCAGACCGGTGACGGCCGCGCGAGGCAACCCTGCAAGGGTAGCTGTGCTGCCTTCGATCCACCAAACCGGTCCCCGTGAACGAGTGCCGGATCGGTCGCCGGGCATATCCATTCTAATGACGCGGTCTTACCGGTCGCCTGTCGGGACCGCCCGCTAACCTGGCGGGCGGTGGTGGTGCGCAGGTGGCGGAAGGGAGTGAGGTGACGGTGTCCGGAGCGCGAGACGTGATGGACGGCACGGCATTGCTGCGCTGGGGCCGTACCTGTCTCGCCGGCCTGGAGCATCGGCGCGAGGAGATCAACGCGCTCAATGTGTTCCCCGTCCCGGACGCGGATACCGGCACCAATCTGCTGGCCACGATGCGTGCCGCGGTGGAGGCGGGGGAGGCGGCCGCGCGGGCGGACGGGAGCGCCGCCCGTGCCGTCGCCGTCGCGATGGCGCACGGCGCGACGGTCGGCGCCCGCGGCAATTCCGGGATCATCCTGTCGCAGGTACTGCGCGGCGTCGCGGACACGGTGCACGGCGGTCCGTTCACGGCCGACAGCCTGCGCGCCGCGCTGGCCAGGGCCTCCGAACTGGTCCGTGAGGCACTGAGCGTGCCGATCGAAGGGACGATCCTCACCGTGCTCGACTGCGCGACCGCGGCGGCCGCGGCATGCCCCGACCAGGAATTGGCGGATGTGGCACTCGCGGCGGCCGACGGCGCGGCCAAAGCGCTCGGCGACACCCCGTTCCAATTGGGCGTGCTGCGTCGGGCCGGTGTCGTCGACGCGGGAGCCCGAGGGTTGGTCGTGCTGCTGGACAGCTTGGTCGCCGTGACCCGAGGCGAGGCGCCGACGCGGCCGGAGTACCCGCGGCCCGCGGCGGCCGACCGTTCGGCGCCCGCCGGCGAGGCCGAACCGCAGTACGAGGTGATGTATTTGCTGGCCGACTCCGACGAGCGGAAAGTGGCCGCGTTGCGCGCCCGTCTCGGCGAACTCGGCGACTCGGTCGTCGTCGTCGGCGACGGAAGCGGATCCTGGTCGGCGCACGTGCACTGCGCCGATGCGGGTGCGGCGGTGGAAGCGGGCATCGCGGCGGGCATGCTCAGCCGGATCCGCGTCGAGAACGTCGCTTTCGCTTCGCACGCGGACATATCCGAGGTGTCGAGCGGCCTCGGCGCGGCTGATCGCGCCACGCGCGCGAACCCCGGCGAACTGTCCGATGGCGATGCGTCCCGGACCGGGCCTGCCCGAGGCGAAGGCATCGCGGGATCGGTTCCGCCCGCCGATTCGACCCAGGTGGTGGCCGGTGCGCTCGGCCCGAGCGTAGCTCCGGCCGACCGCGGGATTCTGGCGGTGGTCGCGGGTGCGGGCGCGGCGACGCTGTTCGAGGACGCGGGCGCGGTGGTGCTGGCAGGCGAGCCCGTCACCGCGGCAACTCTGCTGGCCGCGATCCGGCGTATGCCGAACCGAGAGGTACTGGTGCTGCCCAACGGCGCGCTGCCTGCGCACGAATTGGTCGCCGTCGGTGTCGCCGCGCGTGACGCCCACCGGGACGTGCTGCTGTTGCCGAGCGCGTCGATGGTGCAAGGACTGGCGGCCTTGGCCGTGCACGACCGCGGGCGGATCGCGGTGGACGACGCCTTCGCCATGTCCGAGGCGGCCGCCACCACGCGCTGGGGATCGCTGCGCGCGGCGACCGAGCGCGCGCTCACCATGGTCGGCACTTGCGAACCGGGCGATGGGCTCGGTCTGGCCGGGCACGACGTCGTCGTGATCGAGCGCGATGTGCCCGCCGCCGGGCGGACGCTGCTGGACCGGCTGCTCGCCTTCGGCGGCGAGCTGGTCACCCTGCTGATGGGCGCGGCGGCGCCGGAGGGCCTCGGCGACGAACTGGCGGCGCATATCGCGCAGAACTTTCCCGGCGTCGAGGTGATCGTGTATTCCGGTGGGCAGCAGGGCGATTCGGTGCAGATCGGAGTGGAGTAGGCATGGCGGCACTGAGTGATCGGCTCGACCACATCCTCGGCGCGAAGGCAGCGGACTCGCTCGCGGACGCTTTCGACATGCGGACCGTCGAGGATCTGCTGCGGCACTACCCCCTGCGATACGCGACGCAGGGGCAGCCGCTCACCGAGGAAGCGCCGGAAGACGGTTCGCACATCACCGTCATCGGCCGGATCACGAAGGCCGAGTTGCGGCCGATGCGCAACCGCCGCGGTTCCCTGCTGAAGGTGGTCCTCGACACCGGCTCGGGGCGCGGCGTGGACGTCACCTTCTTCAACGGCGACAAGGTGAAGTACGTGGTCCGCGAAGGGTTGCGCGCGATGATGTCGGGCACGGTGAACTACTGGCGTCCCGGCCAGTGGAACCTCAGCCATCCCGGCTACTTGATCCTGCCGGAAACCGAGGGCGATGACGATTCGGTCGGCGCGCTGACCAGGGTGCGCGGCGGCGGAGACCTGCGCGGCCTCGCGGAGAGCGCGAAAGGCGCGGGGGGAGTGGACACCTCGTTCATGGAACGCGAGTTCATCCCGGTCTACCCGGCGACCGCGAAGGTGCAGAGCTGGGACGTGCTCGCCTGCGTGCGTCAGGTGCTCGACCAGCTCGATCCCCTCGACGATCCCGTACCGGAAGACGTGCGCGCCGAACGCGCGCTGCCGAACCTGTCCGACGCGCTGCGCCTGATCCATCTGCCCGAACGCAAGGACGATATCGATCGAGCCAAGGACCGGCTGCGTTTCGACGAGGCGCTGGCCTTGCAATTGGTCTTGGCCGAGCGCAGGCACGAGGTGTCCGGGCGCAGGGCGCGCGCTTGTGCTCCGCGGCCGGACGGTATCGCCGCGGCGTTCGAGCAGCGACTTCCGTTCGAACTCACCGCGGGGCAGCAGCAGGTCGTCGCGGAGATCTCCGCCGACCTGGCCCGTGAACAGCCGATGCACCGGCTGCTGCAAGGCGAGGTGGGCTCCGGCAAGACGATCGTCGCCCTGCACGCCATGCTGCAGGTGGTGGACGCGGGACTGCAGTGCGCGCTGCTCGCCCCGACGGAGGTGCTCGCCGCGCAGCACTATCGGTCGCTGCGCGGAATGCTCGGTGACCTGGGCGCCGCGGGCGAGCTGGGCGCGGCCGACCACGCCACCCGAGTGGTGCTGGTGACCGGGTCGATGTCGGCCTCGGCCAAGAAGGCGGCGTTGCTGGAAGCGGTGACCGGTGAGGCGGGCATCGTGATCGGCACGCACGCGCTGATCCAGGACAACGTCGAGTTCTTCGACCTCGGCATGGTGGTGGTCGACGAGCAGCATCGCTTCGGTGTCGAGCAGCGGGATGCCCTGCGCGCCAAGGCGAAAGCGGGCGCCAGTCCGCATCTGCTGGTGATGACCGCGACCCCGATCCCGCGCACCATCGCCATGACCACGCTCGGCGATCTGGAGACCTCCACGCTGACCGAACTGCCGAGAGGCCGCTCGCCGATCGTCTCCAGGGTGGTGCCGCGCAGGCAGCACCCGAACTGGGTGGATCGCGCCTGGGAGCGGATCGTGGAGGAGGTCGCCGCCGGGCGCCAGGCGTACGTGGTGTGTTCGCGCATCGGCGACGACGAGGAGGCCGCGGGCAAATCCCGCAACGGGCGGGCGAAGAACGGCGACGGCGAGAAGGACGGCCCGACCACCGAGGCCGTGCTGGACGTGTTCGAGACGCTGCGCGCGGGCCCGCTGTCCGGCGTGCGGGTCGGCTTGCTGCACGGCAGACTGCCCGCCGACGAAAAAGACCAGGTGATGCGGGCGTTCAACGACGGATCGGTGGACGTTCTGGTGTGCACCACCGTGGTCGAGGTCGGTGTGGACGTGCCCAACGCGACGGTGATGGTGATCGTCGACGCCGACCGGTTCGGCGTCAGCCAATTGCATCAGCTGCGCGGCCGGATCGGGCGGGGCGAGCACCCCGGTTTGTGCCTGCTGATCACGGATGCCGCGCCAGGCGGGTCGGCCATGGCGCGTCTGGACGCGGTCGCCGCCACCACCGACGGCTTCGAACTCGCGGTGCTCGACCTGCGGACCCGGCGCGAGGGCGACGTGCTGGGCGCCGCCCAATCCGGCACCGCCCGCTCGTTGCGCCTGCTGTCACTGCTGGACGATCTCGAGGTGATCACCGCGGCGCAGGAGTTCGCCCGCGCGGTGGTGGCGTCCGACCCGGGGCTGCGCGGGCATCCCGGGCTGGCGGGGATGATGCACGCGGCGGTGGACTCCGAGCGGCTGGAGTATCTGGCCAAGTCTTGATCGCACCGGCGGTGTGGACGGGAGACGTCGGACTCCGGGCGCGCACGTGCGGCAGCCACGTCGCCGTTCGCGCACAGTGGCGGCCGAAAGATCGGTGCTGAACGGCGACCCGGCCGCACTGATCTCCTCGGCGGGCGCGCCGTTCACGGTGGTCGTGCTCGAGATCGACGCAGCGACTCCGGGCGATCCGCGCCGGGCCGACCCGCACGAGCTCGCCGGAAGCGAAGTCGTCAGCGCCCGAGCCGCGGGTAGGGCAGGTCGGTGCTGGTGTGTTCGGCGACCGCCAACGGGCTGCCTATGTGCGGGAAGGCGCGCTGCGGACATGCGGGACGCTCGCACACTTTGCAGCCCGCGCCGATCGGGACCGAGGCCGCCGGGTCGTCCAGCTGCAACCCGGACGAGTACACCAAGCGGTCGGCGTATTCGATATCGCAGCCGAGGCCGACGGCGAAGTTCTTCGCCGCGGTGCCGAACCCGTGTGGGGCGATCGCCGCGGTGCGCGCGATCCATAGATACCGGCGGCCGTCGGGCATCTCGGCCACTTGGGTCAGGATCCGGCCGGGATGGGAGAAGGCCTCGTGCACCACCCAGAGCGGGCAACTGCCACCGACCCGGGAGAAGTGGAAAGCGGTGGCGGACTGACGTTTGGAGATGTTGCCCGCCCGGTCGGTGCGGACGAAGAAGAACGGAACGCCACGCTGGCCCTGCCGTTGCAGGGTGCTGAGCCGATGGCAGACGGTCTCGAACCCGACCTCGAAACGCAGGCCGAGCAGGTCGATGTCGTAGCGGAGTTCCTCGGCCGAGCGCAGGAACCGGCTGTAGGGCAGCACCAGCGCGCCCGCGAAGTAATTGGCCAGCCCGATCCGCGCCAGCGTGCGGGATTCGCCGCTGAGCGACGGGCTCTCGGCCAGCACGGCATCCAGCTCGGCCCCGTACAGCAGGAGGCCGAGCGTGGTGGCGATCTGAAAGGCGCGCTGGCCCGGCCGCAATCGGCGAGCGAGCGTGAGCGTGCGGGTCTCGGTGTCGTAGTGGCGTTTGGGGACGGTGGGGTCGGCGCCGTCGCCGCGCACGAGAACGGTGACGCCGGCGCGTTCCTCGGCGATGCGGGCGAGCTGGCGATCGAGCGAGCCGATGGTCAGCCCGGAATTCTCGAACAGTTGCTCGGCGGCGATGTCGAGTTGCGGAATGTGATTGTGGTGGTCGTAGAAGAAGTCGCGTACGTCCTCGTAGGGCATGGGCACCCCGGGCGCGCCCGCGGGCGCGGACACCCGCGCGGACAGCAGGTCGAGCTGATCGGTGGCGGCGCGTAGGCGGCGATGCATGGCGACGACGATCCTGGCGACTTCCGGTTGGCGGGTCGCCAGCTCCTCCACCTCGGTCAGCGGCGCTGTGTGTCCGCCCGCGGCGTCGACCAGCACTTCGTGTAGATCCGATACGAGCCGCGCGTCGGAATCGGCGGCGAAGAACTGGACGTCCAGGTCGAAGGTGGAATTCAATTTCAGCAGTACGGGAATGGTGAGTGGGCGCTGGTCCCGCTCGAGCTGATTGAGGTAGCTCGGCGACAGATCCAGCGATTTCGCCAGAGCCGCCTGAGTCATTCTCCGCTCTTCACGCAACCGCCGAAGCCGGGCGCCCGCATACATCTTGCGCACGTGCACGATGGTAGCTGTGATTATTCGCAATCATCGCAATAACGCGCGCTATTACCCACAAAGATGTGCTTTTGCGAGGTGTCCAGCAATGTATTCGATCTGCGTAGCGTGCGAAGAGAGGTTTGCCACCGTGTCGTTGTGAACGCGTGAAATTCGCCGTTGCCCGCGGCCTGGAACGAAACCGACCCGGAAGTCGCTGACGCCCTTCCCTGCCGAGCAATTGCTTGGTTGAATCGAGGGGTCCAATCCCCGCCCCGGCACCAGGAAGTGAGCAGACGAATGCCCGATCCCGACGAGCTCGTGCGTGCGATGTGCCGAAGCTGGTCCGACCCGGATCCGGATCGGATCAGCGCGTACTTCGCCGAGGACGCCGTCTACCACAACATCCCGATGGAGCCCATCGTCGGCCGCGCCGCCATTCGCGACTTCATCGCGGGTTTCCTGACCACCTTCGACGCCATCGATTTCGACATCCACCACCAGATCGCCTCCGGCAACGTGGTGATGAACGAGCGCACCGACACCCTCCGCTCCGCCGGGCGCGAGACTCCGCTCCCGGTCATGGGTTTCTTCGAAGTCGCCGACGGCGCCATCACCACGTGGCGTGACTACTTCGACATGGTCGCCATCAACCGCGCCTTCGGACTGTAGGGCCTCAGCCGAACAGATCGTGCTCGGATTCGGCTGTGGCGGCCTTGCGCGTCCAGGATTCGAGCCGGTCGAGATCGGTGCACCCGGTGATCTCGGCTCGCGTCTTCTGCCCGACGACGATCCCGCGCGCTTCCAGCACAAGGAGAAGGGCCCGCACCGCTTCTTCGGTCCGCCCCTCGTCGCGGCCTTGCGCCACGTACTTGCGGGCGAAGTCGCTCTGGTACTCGTACTTGAAGGTCGACGTCATGAGTTCCTCCAGTCGATGCCGGGCCGTCTTCGACAGGGCCGCGACAACAAGGGTCATAGTACATTTTCGCCCGCTCGTCATCCGTCGCGAGCGTGTCGGCATGGGATGAAAGCTACATGGGCGCAATGACATTCGGATTTGTGAAGTGAACTTTCGTATCGTATGGAACCGAACCGGCCATCGGTGCGTCGAAAGTAAGCAAGAGGGGAAAGACGGTGTCGTAGTCGACTAGTGAGGAGGGGTAGCCGATGGAGCGTTGTTCCGGGTGTCATACGGCGTGGCGAGGAGGGATGCGGACGCGGGCGCGGGAGTTGCCGGTCACGCGGCGGGAAGAACCGTGTGACCGGTACACCCTACGGCGGCGGCAGCCGCCTCGGCCGGAACCCGAATCCGGCTGAGGCCGTAGTTGATCCGGTGCCCCCTTCGGCAGGTAAAGGGGGCGCCGAATCGGCGATCTGCGGGTGGGTTACCGCACGGCCGCCGCTGCCGCGACCATGTTGCGGAGCGAGGCTTCCACCTCGGTGCGTCCCCTGGTCTTCAATCCGCAGTCGGGATTCACCCAAAGACGCTCGGCCGGAACGGCTTTCAATGCCGCGCGCAGCGATGTGGTGATCTCGTCAACGCTGGGCACCCGTGGAGAGTGGATGTCGTACACGCCGGGGCCGACGCCGAGGTCGAATCCCGCCGCGTTGAGGTCGTCGAGCACCTCCATGCGTGAGCGCGCCGCCTCTATGGACGTGACATCGGCGTCCAGTCCGGCGATCGCGTCGATCACCTCGCCGAACTCCGAGTAGCACAGATGCGTGTGGATCTGCGTCGCGTCGGACACCCCGGAGGTCGCGAGCCGGAACGACCGCACCGACCATTCCAGATACCCGGGCTGATCGGCCGCGCGCAGCGGAAGCAGTTCCCGCAAGGCGGGCTCGTCGACCTGGATGATCCGGATGCCCGCCGACTCCAGATCCACGGTCTCCTCCCGGATCGCCAGCGCCACCTGTCGGGCGGACTCGCCCAACGGCTGGTCGTCGCGGACGAACGACCACGCCAGAATGGTCACCGGGCCGGTCAGCATGCCCTTCACCGGCTTGTCGGTGAGCGACTGCGCGTAGCCGATCCACTCGACGGTCATCGGCTCCCGCCGCGCGACATCCCCGAACAGGATCGGCGGCCGCACGCAGCGCGTCCCATAGGACTGCACCCAACCTTGCTCGGTCGCCGCGAACCCGTCGAGTTGCTCGGCGAAGTACTGCACCATGTCGTTGCGTTCCGGCTCGCCGTGCACCAGCACGTCCAACCCCAACTCCTCCTGGAGCGCGATGACATCCGCGATCTCGGCCCGCATCCGGCGTACATACTCCGCCCGATCGATCTCGCCCTTGCGCAGCGCGGCGCGCGCCAGCCGGATGGCCGAGGTCTGCGGGTAGGAACCGATCGTCGTGGTCGGCAGCGCGGGCAGCCGCAGACGATCCCGTTGCAGTTCCCGGCGTTGTTCGGCGGGCGCGCGGCGGTCGGCGTCGGGCCCGAGCGCGGCGAGCGCGGCTCGCACGCGCGGATCGTTCAGCCGCGGATCCGACCACCGCGACGCCAGCGCCGCCCGCACCTCGGCCAACTCGGCGGCGATCGCCTCCGTGCCCTGGCTCAACCCGGTGGCGAGCAGGCGCACCTCGGCCACCTTCTCCGCACCGAACGCCAGCCAGGACCGCAGCCGCTCGTCCAACCCCGTTTCCGCGGCCAGCGTGTACGGCACGTGCAGCAGCGAGCAGGAACTCGAAACCGCCACGTGCGCAGCGGATCCCAGCAACGCGCCGAGGGTGGCCATGGCGCGGTCCAGATCGGTGCGCCACACATTGCGGCCGTCGACGATCCCCGCGACGAGCAGTTTGCCGGTCAGCGCGGGCACGGCGGCCACCGTGGCGACGTCGGCGCCGGCCGTGAAATCGAGGGAGACCCCCTCTATTCCGGTGCTCGCCAGCGCCGTCAGCGCCGCATCCGGTCGCCCGAAGTAGGTCGCGACGAGGATCGCCGGGCGCTCGGCGGCGTCGGCGAGTTCCTCGTAGGTGACCTGCACCAAGTCGATTTCCTCCGCCGTGAGGTCAGTGACCAGCACCGGCTCGTCGATCTGCACCCATCCGGCACCGGCGACGGCGAGCCTGCGCAGCAGTTCCCGATACAGCGGCAGCAGCTCGATCAGCCGGGCGAGCGCCGAGCCGCCGGTCGCCTTCGCCAGTTTGAGGAAGGTGATCGGCCCGATCACCACCGGCCGCGCGGGCACCCCCAGCTCCAGCGCTTCCCGCAGTTCCGCGAGCAGCTTCTCCGGGTGCAGCGAGAAGGCGGTCTCCGGCTCGATTTCCGGCACCAGGTAGTGGTAGTTGGTGTCGAACCACTTGGTCATCTCCAAGGGCTCGACCGTGTCGGTGCCGCGCGCGGCGGCGAAATACCGTTCCAGCGGGTCCGCGATCCCGGCGACCCGGGGCGGCAGCGCGCCCAGCAACTCGGCGGTGTCGAGCATCTGGTCGTAGTAGGAGAACGTGCCGATCGGAACGGAGTCCAGGCCCGCGGCCCGTAATTCGGCGAATTGGGCGTGCCGGAGGTCGCGCGCCACGGCGTGCAACTGGTCGGCGTCGATCTTGCCCGCCCAATAGGCTTCGGTGGCACGCTTCAGTTCGCGCCGCGGCCCCACTCGTGGAAGCCCGAGAACCGTCGCGGTAAACGGGTTTTGCTGTGCAACAGTCACGATGTTTCTCCATTGCTGAGGACGAAAGCCATCGCCATACGGGCAGGCGGAGAACCCGGTGACATGCCGGTGATGTTCCCGGCGGAGCCCGACACGTCAGCTGGTGATCCGCACGCCCAATCCACGAGGCGGTGGCCGCCGGGTACGGCGTACCCGGCACGGCTGGCAGGTCTTCGGACTCGCGGGCACCGGCCGTGCGGGCCGGCATACGCCGGAGTGCTCCCGATGGCCGACCTACTGGCCGTCGCTTCCCAAGTCGCCGAACCGTCCGGATCGCTCAACTCAGTGCCTGGTGACGGCGGTCGTTCCTGCATACCGCTGCGGGACAGTCCCGGATTCCCACCGGGTTCCCTCTCACCCGCCGTGACGTCGCCGTACGGGCGGGCTCGACTCCGTGGCGCGACGTCGGGGCTCCATCTCGTCGTGCTGCGGTGAACCAGCTGCCCACTCAGCATAGGACGCGGCCGAGCGAGCACACCGCGAGGGATCACACACCGGCATTTGCCCGCACCGCTCATCGCGAACCGATTCCGCACCTGCTTCCGTTCCGGCTATCGGCCGGGCCGCCCATGCGGTCCCGGATCTGCTCTCGACCGGCTACCAGACCGCCGGGTCACCCGGGATTCACCTTTCCGAACTCGTCGCACGCGTGGTTCGCCTGGTCCGAGGGCGCGAACTCGTGCCAGGGGAGCGCGGCTAGATGCCGGGATCGACCACCGGGACGGCTGCTCGGCGGCCTCCGCCGCCGGACCCGAACCGAACCCGGCCTCGGGACAGCACACCGGTTGCTGCCGCACCGCTCATGTGTCGGCGCTGTGAACGCAACTTCGCAACCGTGCTAGTCGGTCTTGTGAAAAGGTTTGCGAAGGGGGATTCCGTGTCGGTGCGGTTCACGCGGCCGGGTACCTTGGGTCAATGTTCTCGAAAGTCTTGGTTGCCAACCGTGGCGAGATCGCCATCCGCGCCTTCCGTGCGGCCTACGAACTCGGCATCGGGACGGTCGCCGTGTTTCCCTACGAGGACCGCAATTCGGTCCATCGGCTGAAGGCGGCGGAGTCGTACCAGATCGGCGAGCCCGGCCATCCGGTGCGGGCCTACCTGTCGATCGAGGCGATCATCGAGGCGGCCAAGTCGGCGGGCGCGGACGCGATCTACCCGGGATACGGGTTCTTGTCGGAGAACCCGGATCTGGCGGCGGCATGCGCCCGCGAGGGCATCACCTTCATCGGACCGTCGGCCGAGGTGCTCGAACTGGCGGGTAACAAGGCGCGGGCGATCGCGGCGGCCAAGGCTGCCGGGCTGCCGGTGTTGCGTTCGAGCGCACCGTCGTCGGACGTGGAGGAGCTGCTGGCCGCGGCACGGGGGCTGGAATACCCCATCTTCGTGAAGGCGGTGGCCGGCGGCGGAGGGCGCGGGATGCGCCGGGTCGCCGCGCCCGAACAGCTGCGCGAGTCGATCGAGGCGGCCTCCAGGGAGGCGGAGTCGGCGTTCGGCGACCCGACGGTGTTCCTGGAACAGGCGGTGGTGAACCCCCGCCACATCGAGGTGCAGATCCTGGCTGATCAGCACGGGAACGTGATGCACCTGTTCGAGCGGGACTGCTCGGTGCAGCGCCGCCACCAGAAGGTGATCGAGCTGGCACCGGCACCCAATCTGGACCCCGCACTGCGGGAACGGATCTGCGCCGACGCGGTCGCCTTCGCCCGGCAGATCGGCTACTCGTGCGCGGGCACCGTGGAGTTCCTGCTCGACGAGCGCGGCAACCACGTCTTCATCGAGATGAACCCGCGCATCCAGGTGGAGCACACGGTGACCGAGGAGATCACCGACGTGGACCTGGTGCAGTCGCAGCTGCGCATCGCGGCGGGGGAGACGCTCGAGCAACTGGGTCTCAGCCAGGACGCCGTGACCATCCGGGGCGCGGCTTTGCAATGCCGGATCACCACCGAGGACCCGGCCAACGGATTCCGTCCCGACACCGGCCGGATCACCGCCTACCGCACACCCGGCGGCGCGGGCATCCGCCTCGATGGCGGCGCGAACCTGGGCGCCGAGATCGGCGCCTACTTCGACTCCATGCTGGTCAAGCTCACCTGCCGGGGCCGTGACTTCGATACGGCGGTGGCGCGGGCGAGCCGGGCGCTGGCCGAGTTCCGGATTCGCGGCGTCGCCACGAACATTCCCTTCCTGCTGGCGGTGCTGGACGATCCGGACTTCAAGGCGGGCCGGGTCACCACCTCGTTCATCGACGAGCGTCCGCAGCTGCTGACCCTGCGCCGGTCCGCGGACCGCGGCACCAAGATCCTCGACTACCTGGCCGACGTCACGGTGAACAAGCCGCACGGCGATCGGCCGACCACGGTGTACCCGCACGACAAGTTGCCCGCGATCGATCTGAGCGTGCCGCCGCCGGACGGCTCGCGGCAGCGGCTCCTGCGGCTGGGTCCGGAGGGTTTCGCGCGGGCGTTGCGTGAGCAGAAGGCGGTCGGCGTCACCGACACCACCTTCCGCGACGCACACCAATCGCTGCTGGCCACCCGAGTGCGCACCAACGGTCTGCTGGGCGTGGCGGGGCATGTGGCGCGATTGACTCCGGAGTTGCTGTCGATCGAGGCGTGGGGCGGAGCGACCTACGACGTGGGGCTGCGGTTCCTGTTCGAGGACCCGTGGGAGCGGCTGGCGGCGTTGCGCGAGGCGATCCCGAACATCTGCCTGCAGATGCTGCTGCGCGGCCGTAACACCGTCGGCTACACCCCGTATCCGGAGGCGGTGACCCGCGCGTTCGTCTCGGAGGCGACCGCCACGGGTATCGACATCTTCCGTATCTTCGACGCGCTCAACAATGTCGACCAGATGCGTCCGGCCATCGATGCGGTCCGCGAGACCGGTACCGCGATCGCGGAGGTCGCGATCAGCTACACCGGGGATCTGTCGAATCCGGACGAGTCGCTCTACACCCTGGACTACTACCTGAAGCTGGCCGAGCAGATCGTCGACGCGGGCGCGCACGTGCTCGCGATCAAGGACATGGCGGGTCTGCTGCGCGCCCCGGCCGCGACCACACTGGTCACCGCGTTGCGCAGCAATTTCGATCTGCCGGTGCACGTGCACACCCACGACACCCCGGGCGGGCAGCTGGCCACTTATCTGGCCGCGTGGCAGGCCGGCGCCGACGCCGTGGACGGGGCGAGCGCCGCGATGGCGGGCACCACCAGCCAGCCCGCGCTCTCGGCGATCGTCGCCGCGGCGGCGCACAGCGAGTACGACACCGGGTTGAACCTGCAGAACGTGTGCGACCTGGAACCGTACTGGGAGGCGCTGCGGAAGGTGTACGCCCCGTTCGAGTCCGGGCTGCCCGCACCCACCGGTCGCGTCTACACCCATGAGATCCCTGGCGGGCAGTTGTCGAACCTGCGTCAGCAGGCCATCGCGCTCGGGTTGGGTGACAGGTTCGAGGAGGTGGAGGCGAAGTACGCCGCCGCCGACCGGCTGCTCGGCCGCTTGGTGAAGGTCACCCCGTCCTCGAAGGTCGTCGGTGACCTGGCGCTGGCGTTGGTCGGCACCGGTGTCGAGGTCGAGGATTTCGCCTCCGACCCGGGTCGCTACGACATCCCGGATTCGGTGATCGGTTTCCTGCGCGGAGAACTCGGCACACCCGCCGGCGGCTGGCCCGAACCGTTCCGCACCAAGGCTCTGGCCGGGCGCGGCGCGGCCAAGCCCGAGACACCGTTGACGCCCGCGGACGAGAAGGGCCTGTCCGGCAGCTCCGAGGAGCGCCGGGCGACGTTGAACCGGTTGCTGTTCCCCGGCCCCACCGCCGAATTCCTCGCCCACCGGGAGAAGTACGGCGATACCTCCGGGTTGTCGGCCAACCAGTTCTTCTACGGGCTGCGCCGCGGCGAGGAACACCGGGTGCAGTTGGAGAAGGGAGTCACCTTGCTCATCGGCCTGGAAGCGATCTCCGAGCCCGACGAGCGCGGTATGCGCACGGTGATGTGCATCTTGAACGGGCAGCTGCGGCCGGTCTCGGTGCGTGACCGATCGATCGCCAGCGAGATCCCCGCGGCGGAGAAAGCCGACAAGGCCAACCCAGGCCACATCGCGGCGCCGTTCGCCGGTGTCGTCACTCTCGCGGTCTCCGAAGGCGATTCGGTCGCGGCGGGCGACACCATCGGCACCATCGAGGCCATGAAGATGGAAGCCGCGATCACCGCGCCACGCGCGGGCATCGTCGGCCGCGTCGCCATCGGCTCCGTGCAGCAGGTCGAGGGCGGTGACCTGCTCATCGAACTGGCGGTGCGGGAGTCGTCCGCCGGATGACGAGGATCGTCGCGGGCGCGGCGGGCGGACGGCGCCTCCGGGTGCCGCCGTCCGGCACCCGCCCGACCTCCGATCGCGTCCGGGAGGCGCTGTTCAGCGCGTTGGACGCCCGGTTGGACTTCGCGGGCGCGCGCGTCCTCGACTTGTACGCGGGTTCCGGCGCACTCGGGCTGGAGGCGCTGTCGCGTGGCGCCGAGCACGCTTTGCTCGTCGAATCCGACCGGAAGGCGGCGGCCGTTGTTCGCGGCAATATCGCCGACCTCGGGCTGCCCGGCGCCGAATTGCGGGTCGCGACGGTGGCCAGTGTGCTGCAACTGGGCGAGGCGGGCGGCTTCGACGTGGTCTTCTCGGACCCGCCGTACGCGGTGGACAACGCCGCGGTGCTGGCCGACCTGAGCGCGCTGGCCGAGCGCGGTTGGCTGCGCCCAGGGGCGGTGGTCGTGCTGGAGCGTTCGGCGCGTTCCCCCGAAACCGCCTGGCCCGCAGGCTTCGTCCCGGCCAAGTCGCGCCGGTACGGCGAAACCCGCATCGAGCTGGCGGAGTTCGATCCGGACGAATAGGCGCGCGTGCGGCCACCCGTGCCCGGCCGCGTGCGTCCTGCTAGCGTCGCCTCATGGCAGGAGCACTGTGCCCCGGGTCGTTCGACCCCGTGACCTACGGACACCTCGACGTTTTCACCCGGGCGGCGGCCCAGTTCGACGAGGTCGTCATCACCGTCATGATCAACCCGAACAAGCAGGGCATGTTCACCGTCGACGAGCGCATCGAGATGCTGCGCGAGTCGACCGCGCACCTGGGCAACGTCCGGGTGGAGTCGTGGCAGGGGCTGCTGGTGGACTTCGCCCGCGAGCAGGGCATCACCGCCATCGTGAAGGGTCTGCGCGACGCGGGCGACTTCGGCTATGAACTGCAGATGGCGCAGATGAACAAGAAGCTCTCCGGCGTGGACACCTTCTTCATAGCCACCAACCCGTCGTTCAGCTTCCTGTCCAGCTCACTGGTCAAGGAGGTCGCCGCCTACGGCGGCGACGTCGCCGACATGCTGCCCCCCTCGGTGCACAAGCGCCTCCTCGACCGCCTGGCCGAACGCAAGAACTGACCAACCAGGCCGCGAATCCGCAGGTGATCTCGCCTTCATCGCAAACCCGCCAGAACGCTGACGCGGTGGCGAACAACGGACCCTCTACGGGAAAGCCACGGAGCCTTCACACCTGCAGACTCGACCGGGTGGTTCACCGCCCCCCTGTCGGGTCCGCCAAAGCAACTACTGATCACGCGAGAACATGGGTAACTCCCCGGGGTACGCCCAGAACTCCAGCGGCTGTCGACGCAAGACCTGAACGCGACTCGCGTCCCACCCCACTGGTACGGCCTGAATACTCGGAGAGGCGGGCAGCGAGGCGGGCGGGCAGCCTAGAACACCAGACCACGTAGGGCCAGGAAGCGCATGCCGCCGACCACAGCGGTGATCGCCAGGATCGCGACGGCCTGGGCGGTGTCCCCGAGGCCGGGAGCCCACAGACCCAGGGCGGCCAGCCCCGCGGTGGTGACGCCGAGTCCGACCAACGCGAGCCCGCCGCCTTCCCATTGCGCGGTGAACCAGCCGACCCGTTCCGCGGCGTGGAAGGTGAGCTGACGGTGCAGCTCGTTGGCGATCACGGTGCTGACGATCGAGCCCACGACGTTGGCGATCAGCGGTCCGACGCCGTGCATGGCGAAGAACAACAGGACGTACGCGATATTGCTGGAGCCGCCGACCAGCGCGAATCGGATCAGCTGAGCGAAGGCTCGATCGCCGCGCAGGTACCGGGCGAGCCGGCCGAGCCCGGTCGCCACCGAGGTCCTCGGCAGTGCCGGATAGGGGCCGGCCCACGGCACGAAGAAGCTGGTGGCGCTCACTCCTCCGGGTCGCGGCAGTTCCAGTAAGGTCATCGTCTTTCCGATCGAACACAAGCCCTCGGCAGGGACAACGGCGAGAGTGCTCGCATGCTTCCCCCGTCGACTCTTGGCAGGTTCCGTTCGTAGCGCATATTCGGCAATCGCTGACGTGTCGGCGCCTGTCAACATTCGACGGCGGGTTGTCCTTACCTCCGGCTTCCTTGTCCGCGATCCAGGGAACGCGGTAGGTGCTGAAGATCTTGGTCGACCTTCCAAGAAAATGTAACACGAAGCGGAGAGGAGGTCTCCACTTGATTTTGTGGCGTGCGAGACACTGGCACGACACACCGGAAAGGGACTCGGCACGAGCCGTGACGAGGGGCACACTGGGCGTCGGCGGAGATTTCGCCGTGAGTCCGCAGGAGGGTAGTGAGCATGTATCGCGTTTTCGAAGCGCTCGATGAACTGGTCGCCATCGTCGAAGAGGCGCGCGGCATCCCCCCGACCCGCAGTTGCATCGTGCCGCGCGGCGACGTGCTGGAATTACTCGACGACGTCCGCGACGCGCTGCCCGGCGAACTCGACGACGCACAGGACGTGCTCGACCATCGCGACAAGATCGTCTCCGATGCCAGGACCGCGGCCGAGACCGCCGTGACCGCGGCGAACGAGCAGGCCGAGCGCACCATCGGCGCGGCGCGCGAGGAAGCCGACCGCATCCTCGCCGACGCCAAGGCGCATGCCGATCGGATGGTCGCCGAGGCGAGCGCGCACGCCGATCACCTGGTGGCCTCCGCTCAGGAGGCGGCCGATCGGGTGGTGGCCGACGGCAACGCCGAATACGAGGCGGTGACCGGCCGGGCGCGGGCCGAGTCGGAGCGGATGATCGATGCGGGCAAGGCCGCCTACGACCGCTCCGTCGCCGACGGGCTCGCCGAGCAGGAGCGGCTGGTCACGCAGACCGAGGTGGTGCGGGCCGCGCACGCCGAATCGGCCAGGGTGATCGACGCCGCGCACGCCGAGGCGGATCGCCTGCGCGAGGAGTGCGACCACTACGTCGACTCCCGGCTCGCCGATTTCGAGGAGACGCTGACCAGCACGCTGCGCACGGTCGGGCGGGGGCGCCATCAACTGCGCAGTGGGGCGGGCGCACCCGACTACGCCACGGAATTCCGCAGGTAGCGGCCCCGAGCGCGATGGGCCGCGTTTGGGCGCGGACCGCGTGATCGCGTATTGTTGAGTGGTTGCCCGTATCCCCTCGATCGTGAGTGAGTCCGTGATGTCCGCCGGTTCCGGTTCCGCGTCGCGTCCCCGATCGGCCAAGCGCCGGTCGCCGGACGCCGCTTTCGTGCTGGACACCCGCAGCCTCGGCCGCAGGCCGGGGACCATGCGCGAGCTGCGCCGTACCGTCACCACCGAGGAGCGGATCGGTCTGGATCTGATCGGCGTTCCGGTGGGTGCGCAGGTGGAATTGGATCTGCAGTTGCAGGCGGTGTCCGAGGGCGTGCTGGTCACCGGGACGGTCGAGGCGCCGATCGAAGGTGAGTGCTCGCGCTGCCTGGAGCCGTTCACCGACTCGGTCACCCTGCGGCTGACCGAGCTGTTCGCCTATCCGGACAGCACCACCGAGCAGACCACCGAGGACGACGAGATCTATCGCATGGACGACGACCTCATCGATCTGGAACCGGTGGTGATCGACGCCGTCGGGCTGGAGTTGCCGCTGCAACCGCTGTGCACCCCGGATTGCGCGGGACTGTGCCCGGAATGCGGCGTACGGATGGCGATTGCGGGATCCGACCACCGGCATGAGATACTTGACCCTCGCTGGGCCGGACTGGCCAGATTCGCCTCCGAATCGCCCGGCAGCGGCAGCCCCGACGAGGGTGCGGCCGACCGAGACCACTGAGCAAGACCGATCAGCCGAACCGGCAGAGCAATTAAGACAGAGGAGAAGTAGTCGTGGCCGTTCCCAAGCGCCGGATGTCCCGTTCCAACACCAGGTCGCGGCGCAGCCAGTGGAAGGCCACCGCGCCGACCCTGATCACCTGCCCGAACCGCGCCTGCGGCGAGAAGACCCTGCCGCACATCGCCTGCCCGTCCTGCGGCACCTACAAGGGCCGCCAGGTCACGGCGGCGGTCTGATCGTCCGATCTGTCGTAGCGACGTGACCGACGAACCCGACTCGTCCGGTGAACACGCGAGCCTGCTCGCCGCGTTGGGCGTCGACGTGCAGCCGGATCTGCTGCGTCTCGCACTGACTCATCGGTCGTACGCGTACGAGAACGGCGGTCTGCCGACGAACGAGCGTCTCGAGTTCCTCGGCGACTCCGTGCTCGGGCTGAGCATCACCGAACGGCTGTATCACGAGCATCCCTCGAAGTCCGAGGGTGAGCTGGCCAAACTACGCGCGAGCGTGGTGAACATGCGCGCGCTGGCGGAGGTCGCCCGCGGGCTCGGCGAGGGCGGGCTCGGTGCCCACCTGCTGCTCGGCAAGGGCGAGGAGCTCACCGGCGGCCGGGACAAGGAGAGCATCCTCGCCGACGGTATGGAGTCGTTGCTCGGCGCCGTGCATCTGGAGCACGGCATCGAGGTGGCTCGCGCCGTGGTGCTGCGGCTGTTCGCCGAGCTGCTCGAGCGCGGACCGCGGATGGGCGCGGGCCTGGACTGGAAGACGAGCCTCCAGGAACTCACCGCCGAGCGTGGTCTCGGCGTGCCCAGCTACGAGATCACTTCGACCGGGCCGGACCACGACAAGGAATTCACCGCCACCACGGTGATCGGCGGCCGGGCCTACGGGCAGGGCGTCGGACGGTCGAAGAAGGAAGCCGAGCAGAAGGCCGCGGGGGCCGCCTACGAGGCGCTGACCGCCGAAACCTGACGTGCCCGAACTTCCCGAGGTCGAGGTCGTGCGGCGCGGGCTCGCCGAGCACGTGGTCGGCCGGATGATCGAATCGGTGGCGATCACCCATCCCCGCTCGGTGCGCCGCCATCTCGAAGGCGCCGCCGATCTCGCCGCACGGCTGACCGGCCTGAAGGTCGAGTCGGCCGAGCGGCGCGGCAAATTCCTCTGGCTCACCTTCGACGATCCGGAGGCGGCGCTCGTCGTGCATCTCGGCATGAGCGGTCAGATGCTGGTCCAGCCCGCGGAAGCGCCGCTGGAGAAGCACGCCCACATCCGCGCCACCTTCGGCGACGGCACCCAGCTGCGCTTCGTCGACCAGCGCACCTTCGGCGGCTGGGCGCTCGCGCCGCTGGTCGAGGTGGACGGCACCCTGGTGCCCGAGCCGGTCGCGCACATCGCTCGCGATCCGCTGGATCCGCGTTTCGACGTCGAATCCGTGGTCGCCGTCATCCGGGGCAAGCAGAGTGAGATCAAGCGCGTGCTGCTCGACCAAGGCGTGGTCTCCGGCATCGGCAACATCTACGCCGACGAGGCGCTGTGGCGGGCCGAGATCCACGGGGGACGGACCGCCTCCGGGCTGTCCAGACCCGCGGTGCGCGGGTTGCTCGCCGAAGTCGGCATTGTGATGAGCGAAGCGCTCGCCGCGGGCGGTACGTCGTTCGACGCGCTCTATGTGAACGTCAACGGCCAGTCGGGCTACTTCGAACGCTCCCTGGCCGTATACGGTCGGGAGCACGAGCCGTGTCGCCGGTGTGGTGCGCCGATCATCCGCGAGCGGTTCATGAACCGCTCGTCCTACTCCTGCCCGCGCTGCCAGCCGAAGCCTCGTCGTCGTTAGCGCGGGCGAGCTACCGTTTCCTCAGGGCGGTTCGGAATGTCAGCCGACCGTGAGGAAGGGAAGCATGCGCAAGCTCACCTATTACGTCGCGTCGACGATCGACGGTTTCATCGCCACCGAGGACGGCTCGGTCGACTTCTTCCCGGTCGGCGGCGACCACGGTCCCTCGATCAACGCGCAGTATCCCGAGACGCTGCCGACCAAGGTGCGCGAGGCGATCGGGTTGGAGGAGCGCAATCGCTACTTCGACACGGTGCTGATGGGACGCAAGACGCACGACTTCGGCGTCCGCACCGGCACCTCCACTCCCTACGCGCATCTGCGGCAATTCGTGGTCTCGACCACCCTGCCCGAGAGTCCCGACGCGGCCGTGGAGCTGATCTCGGAGAACCCGATCGAGAAGGTTCGCGCACTCAAGCGGGAGAGCGGGCTGGGTATCTGGTTGTGCGGCGGCGGGGAACTGGCGCAGGCGCTGCTGCCGGAGATCGACCAGATCTTCCTCAAGCTCTACCCGATCGTGCTCGGCAGCGGCCGTGCGCTGTTCGGCGCCGGGTCGCGGCTGCCGGAACCGGCCAAGTTCCGGGTGATCACCAGCACGGTGTTCGAGGACGGGGTGGCCTTCGTCAAATACAGCCGGGTGCACTGACCCGGTGCCCGGTCAGGAATCGAGCGGGATGCCGGACGCCGCCGCGGCGCCCGGTCCGGAGGCGGCGCTGCGGGAGATCGGCTTCTGGCTGGAGCGCTCCCGGGCGGAGACCCACCGGGTGAAGGCCTACCGGCGCGCCGCCGACGTCGTCGCGGAGTTGTCCGCCGACGAGCGGGAGGCGCGCCGGGCGGCAGGCACTTGGACCGAGCTGGCCGGCATCGGGCCCAAGACCGCCGCCGTCATCGAGCAGGCGTACGCGGGCGTGGTGCCGCGGTACCTGAGCGAGTTGCGGGCGGCCGCGCAGCCGATCGGGGCGCCGGGCAAGCCGTTGCGCGAGCTGCTGCGCGGCGATCTGCACACCCACTCGAACTGGTCCGACGGCGGCAGCCCGATCGAGGAGATGATGCGAGTCGCGGCCGCGCTCGGGCACGAATACTGCGCCCTGACCGACCATTCCCCGCGCCTGACCGTGGCCAACGGCCTGTCCGCCGACCGGTTGCGCAGGCAGCTGGACGTGGTGGCCGAGCTCAACGACCGGATGGCGCCGTTCCGCATCCTCACCGGCATCGAGGTGGACATCCTCGACGACGGCACCCTCGATCAGCAGGCGGATCTGCTCGCCCGGTTGGATGTGGTCGTGGCCAGCGTGCACTCGCGTCTGCGCGACGACAGCGCGACCATGACCAAGCGCATGGCGTACGCGGTCGCCGATCCCAACGTCGACGTGCTCGGTCACTGCACCGGCCGCCTGGTCACGGGGGGACGCGGCACCAGGCCGGAGTCGACGTTCGACGCCGAAGTGGTGTTCGAGGCGTGCCGCACCTACGGCACCGCCGTGGAGATCAACAGCAGGCCCGAACGACTGGATCCGCCTTCGCGATTGCTGCGCCTGGCCGCTGAGATGGGTTGTCACTTCTCGATCGACACCGACGCGCACGCACCCGGCCAGCTCGACTGGCAGGGGTACGGTTGCGAGCGCGCGCTCGCGAACGGCGTCGCGGCGGAACGTGTGATCAATACCTGGCCGCTGGCGGATCTGCTGGCGTGGACTCGCGCGCAAGCGTGACCGCCGGGTTAACTTGTACCGAACAATACGACTTCGCCTGTGTCCGAAGGCTATTGCGGCACAGAATAAGGGTCACACGAATCGCTAGGGGTGGGATCAACTGGTGGGCGACTTTCCGCTCGAAATCGTACTCGCGCTCATCGGTATCGCGGTGCCCATCGGCGCGTTCCTGTGGGAGTTCGTCTTCGCCGGCCGCAGGCGCTTGGGCTATCGGGTGCAGATGGATACGCCGGTCACCGGTGAGATCGAATCGGTGTTTCCCGGTGTGCTCCCGCAACTGCGCCCCTCACTCGACGGCGCCAGTCCGGACCTGAAGGACATCTCGGTCGTTCTGGTGCGCGTCGAGAACAGCGGCATCACGACCATCGACAGCCACGACTACAAAGCGCCGGAAGCCGCGCGGATCGGCCTGCATCTGCGTTTTCCGCAGCGCCGCGTGATCGGCATGGCGGTGAACGAACTCAGCGATCCCGCGTTGGCCGACAACCTCGACGCCGATTCCGGCATCGCGGTGCGCGAGGACACCGGCGGGCACATCGGCGTGATCGACCTGCCGAAGGTGCCGCTCGCCCCCGGCGATCACTACAAGATTCTGGCGATCCTGCAGCGTTCGGAGGGCGTGGGCGAATACCCGCCGCCGGCGTTGCGCGGCGGCATCAAAGGCGGGCGGATCACCGAGACCCGCAGCCGCACCGGCGTTTCCCTGATGATGGTCGCGCTCACGGTCTTCTTGGTGCTGGTGATCGTCGTCCAGTTGGTGGTGTCCGCACTGGAGCCGTCGCCGACGCCGCTGGAGTGCGCCTCCGGCAAACTGACCGTGATCGGGTCTTCGGCGTTCGCCCAGGTGATCGAAGACGCCGCCGAGCAGTATCGGAAGAGTTGCGTCGGCGCCGATTTCACCTACGGCTTCGAAGGATCCGAGCGCGGACTGGACCGGCTCGCCGAAGAAGGCGCGGGCAATCCCGGGTTGCTCGCCGTCACCGACGGTGCGAAGGGCGGCGGCTATCCGACACTGGTGCACCGGCCGCTGGCGTTGTCGCTGTTCACCATGATCGCGCATCCCGGCGTCGGCGTCCGCGACCTCACCGCCGCCCAGATCCAGGATCTGTTCCGGGGCAGGATCGGCAACTGGCGCGAGGTGGGCGGTCCGGACTTGCCGGTGGTGCTGGTCAACCGCATACCCGGCTCGGGCACGCGCACCATCTTCGAACGCAGGCTGCTCGGCGGCACGCAGCCGGAGCGCCCGCACGTGAGCTGCACGGCGTTGAAGGGCACGGTCGTCACCGCGCCCGCGCAGTGCGAGGTGCAGGTCACCGCCGACATGCGCAAAGCGGTGGCCGAAATACCAGGGGCCATCGGCTATTCGGAATTCTCCGAGGCCGTCGGAGCCGGACTGCCGACCATCGCGATCGAGGGTGTCGGCGCGAGCCGGGACGCCGCCGTGCGGCGCGCCTATCCCTTGTGGGGCGTCGAGTACGCCTACAGCAACGGCGAGTTGCCCGGTGGGTCGCTCGCCGCGAGCTTCCTGCACTTCCTGACCGATCAGACCGGCAAAGAGGTGCTGCGCGCGCACGGCAACGCGCCGTGTGCCGACCTGCCCGATCCCGGTCGCTGCCTGCCGGATCAGTGACCCCGGACGTCGTTCCCATGGTCCGGCCGACAACGCGGGGCCACCGGACTACCCATCGGTAGCGGAACGAACGCTGCGGGAGGGGATTTTTCCCGAACTGTTTGGTTTGAACGGCACCCCCTGAGGTACCTCCCACTCGGCCCCCCTGATCATGCCGACCGCGTGACCAGGCCAACCAAGCCCCATGGACGGCGGTGCAGCTAGGTCTTCACCTCCGCCGCGGGGGCCACTTAGTTCAGTTCGGCGCCCGGTACTCCGAGTGCTGGGTGAATGCGAGTGCTACTTGGTTGTCCCTGGAAGGAGGGTCATGAGCGCGCTTTCCGTGCCGATTTCCGCGCAGGCGTCGTCCGATCTGGAGATGCCGTCGTCCGACTACTTGTCGACAGATCGTTCCAGCGGCCCGTTTCGCATCGCGATGGTCGTGCCACCGTACTTCGACGTCCCGCCCAAGGCATACGGCGGCGTCGAGGCCGTGGTGGCCGATCTGGTCGACGCGCTGGTGGCTCGCGGCCACGACGTCACGCTGTTGGGCGCGGGGGAGCCGGGGACGAAGGCCAAGTTCGTGCCGGTGTGGGACCGGGCGCTGCCCGAACGCCTCGGAGAGCCGTTTCCCGAGGTCGTGCACGCGTTGCGGGTGCGCCGCGCGATCGAGAACCTCGCGGCCACTTCCGGTGTGGACCTGGTGCACGACCACACGTTCGCGGGGCCGCTGAACGCGACCGTCTTCCAGAACATGGGCCTTCCGACGGTGCTGACCGTCCACGGGCCGGTGGAGGACGATATCTACCGCTACTACCAGGATCTGGGCGACGAGGTCGCCTTGGTGGCGATCAGCGACCGCCAGCGCGAGCTCGCGCAGGGTCTCAACTGGTCCGGACGGGTGCACAACGCACTGCACGTCGACGATTGGCCGTTCCGCGTCGAGAAGGACGACTACGCGCTGTTCCTCGGGCGGTTCAACGAGTGCAAGGCCCCGCACTTGGCGCTGGAAGCCGCGCATGCCGCGGGTATCCCGCTGGTGCTGGCCGGCAAGTGCAGCGAGCGTCCCGAGCAGGCCTATTTCGAGGAGAAGGTGCGACCGCTGCTGACGGAAAACGATCACGTGTTCGGTCTCGCCGACGCGACGGCCAAGCGTAAGCTGCTTGCGAACGCGCGTTGCCTGTTGTTCCCGATCCGCTGGGAGGAACCGTTCGGCATGGTGATGATCGAATCCATGGTCTGTGGCACGCCGGTGGTCGCGCTGCGCGGCGGGGCGGTGTCCGAGGTGATCGTCGACGGCGTAACCGGCCGGATCTGTGAGGATCCCGCCGAATTGCCCGCGGCCATCGAAGAGGTCAGGGCGCTGGATCCGTACGCCTGCCGGGCGCACGTGCAGGCCAAGTTCGGCTCCGACACGCTCGGTTTCGGGTACGAGCAGGTGTATCGCCGGGTCCTGCGCTCCAAGAAGCGGTCCGGGGCGGTGCCGCTCGACACCGCGGCGGCCGTGACCACGCCACTCGACGACCCGGCGCCCGCCTCGCCGATCCGGATCGCGGCGAGCGGCTTGGCGTGACCGATTCCGTACCGGTGAGCCCCGCCCCCCTGAACTCCGGTGAGTCCACCGGGTTCGGGGGGTGCGGCTCGGTGACCCTGGTGGAAGGCGGCACCTTCTGCCTGTCCAATCGGCTCGGCGACGTCGAACCGGGTAAGCCGCACGGCTTGTTCTTCCGGGACGCCCGCGTGCTGTCGCGCTGGGAGTTGCTGGTGAACGGCAAACCCGCCGAGTCGCTTTCGGTGCTCAGTCCGGAGGCGTTCGCCGCCAGGTTCGTGTTGCGCAGGCCCCCGCAGGCGGGCCTGGCCGACAGCACGTTGCTGGTGGTGCGCGAACGGATCGTGGCCGACGGCATGCACGAGCTGATCACGTTGGAGAACATGGGCCGCGAGCCCACCGCGGTGCTGCTGGAACTGCATGTGGACGCCGACTTCGTCGACCTGTTCGCGGTGAAGGAAGGACGCGCAGGACACGGGCGGGCGGACGTGACGGTCGCCGACGGGGAACTGGTGCTGCACGATCACGCCGACCGCAGCCGGGGCATCTCGATCTCGGCGACCGTGGAGCCCGAGGTGATGCCCGGTTCGCTGCTGTGGCGGGTGATCGTGCCGGTCGGCGAATGCTGGCAGGCCGAGATCATCGCCCAGCCGACCGTGGGCAACCAGCGTTTCCAGGCGATCTCGCCGGGTGAGCACTACAACGTCAGCGCGCCGGGCCGCAAGATCGAGGCGTGGCGCGACACCGCCACCGACATCGCCGCCTCCGATCCGGCGCTCACCCGGGTGCTGCGCCGCACCGAGAGCGACTTGGGCGCCTTGCAGATGCACGACGAATCCGGCGACGCGCGGCCTTTCGTCGCCGCGGGCGCACCGTGGTTCATGACCCTGTTCGGCCGCGACAGCCTGCTCACCGCGTGGATGGCGCTGCCGCTGGAGATCGATCTCGCGCTGGGCACGCTGCAACAGTTGGCGGAACTGCAAGGGCAGGACGTGAACCCGCTCACCGAGGAGGAACCCGGCCGCATCATGCACGAGATGCGCCGCGGCCCCGCGGGCGGACAGGTGTTCGGCGGCCACATCTACTACGGAACTGCCGACGCCACACCGCTGTTCGTGATGCTGCTGGCCGAATGTCATCGCTGGGGCGCCGACCCGGAGGCGATCCGGCACCTGCTGCCCGCCGCCGACGCCGCGCTGCACTGGATCACCGACTACGGCGACCGGGACGGCGACGGCTTCGTCGAGTACCGCCGCGCCACCGATCGCGGCCTGGTCAACCAGGGCTGGAAGGACAGCTTCGACGGAATCAACGACGCCACCGGCCATATCGCCGAAGCGCCCATCGCCCTGTGCGAGGTGCAAGGGTACGTGCACGCCGCGCTGCTGGCCAGGGCCGAACTGGCGGAGGCTTTCGACGACTTGCGGCTGGCCGGCCAGCTACGCGAACGCGCCGCGGAGTTGCGCGTCAAGTTCGCCGAACAGTTCTGGCTGCCCGATCGCGGCTGGTATGCCGTGGCGCTGGACGGCGGCAAGCGCCAGGTCGACGCGCTGACCAGCAATGTAGCGCACTGCCTCTGGTCGGGCATCGCCACCGACGAGCACGCGGCGGAGCTGGTGTCGCGGATGGCGGCCCCGGAGATGGATTCCGGCTTCGGGTTGCGCACGCTGGCGTCGAACATGGGCGCCTACAACCCGATGAGCTATCACTGCGGCTCGGTCTGGCCGCACGATACGGCGATCGCGGTGGCGGGGCTGCTGCGCTACCGGCACGTTCCCGGCGCGGTGGAGCTGGCCACTCGGCTGGCCACCGGCTTGTTGGACGCGGCCGCGGTGTTCGACGGACGCCTGCCGGAGCTGTTCTGCGGCTTCCCTCGGTCTCGATTCGCCACGCCCGTGCCGTATCCGACGTCCTGCTCGCCACAGGCGTGGGCCAGCGCGGCGCCGCTGTTGCTGGTGCGCGCGTTCCTCGGGCTCGATCCCGACGCGCCGACCAGGACGCTCACCGTTCGACCGCAGCTGCCCGCGCGGTGGGGCAAGGTGTCGCTGCGCGCGCTGCGGCTCGGTGCGACCACCGTCGACCTCGAGGCAGAAGGCGCGCAGATCACCGCGGCGCGCTTGCCCGACGACTGGCGGTTGGTGACCCGATGACCCGCACCGATTGCCGCGGGTCGGGAGCGGGTATGCCCCCGATATAAGGACATTGCAAGCCTTCTCGCACTGATACGCAGCACGGGAGGTGCACGATGCAGACATCGCTGGACATACAGGATCTGTGGCGGACCCGGTACCGGGACTGTTCCGCGGAGCCGTCGACGGATCTCGACATGGATCGCGCATTGTTCATTCGCAGCGTGCACGCCGGTCACGGCCCGGAGTGCCGCCAATATCTCGCGGCGGCGGCGTACTGTCTCGCCCACGGCGACGAGCACTGAACCATCGGCCGCACTCCGCGGAACGCGGTGTCGGCAGGGCACCGAGCGTCCTGCCGACACCACGCACCGCCGTGACGACGCCTACAGGATCGCGAAGGCGACCACGAGCCCGAGCGCGAAATGCGCGGCCGCCACCACGAGCACCTCGGTGGTGTAGGTGTCGGCGTGCAGCGCGGCGCCGATGTCGATGCCGAGCGCCCGTTCGATGACGCGCACCGAGATGACCTGCGCGACAATGCCGACCAGGCCGAACACCAGGGCGGCGATCAGGCCCTCGGAGAGCTTGCCGCCGCCGCCCACGGCGAAGATGGCGAGCACGACGATGAACGCCATGCTGATCATGCCCGCCGCGGTGACGATGACGGCGTTCGGCTTGCCCGCCACCACCAGCTTGCGCAGCTTGCCCGGCGTGGTCAGGTCGATGGCGTAGAAGCCGACGAGCATGAGCACCAAGCCGACGAGGGCATAGAGGACGATCGCGCCCACGCCCTCGCCGAGCGAGTTCCAGTACCCCGATTCCAGGGCGACTGCGGTCATCTTGATCCTTCCGAGATGGATCGGCATGCGGCCGAGATGGGTTCGTGCTTGACGGTGACGATGCTCAGTCGGTGGCGATGCGATGCGGGACGAATGCGGAGCCGTCGTCGGTGATCAGTCCCGCGGTCTCGCGGATACCCAGCCCCGCCGCGGCGTCGCCGACGATCCACGCGCCGAGCACCGGACGCATGTCATCGAATTCCGGGAGCGGATCGAGCAGTTGGTACACGTAGCCTTCCTCGCCGTAGACGCCGCCGGTCGCGGTCTCCAGTCCGGCGCCGACGATCGTCATGTTGGCGCCCTCGCGTCCCAGCTTCGGTTTGCGGATGTACTCGGTGAGCTCGTTGGGTTGGTCGAGGTAGGCGGGCAGCAGATTCGGGTGACCCGGGTACATCTCCCACAGCACCGCCAGGATCGCCTTGTTGCTCAGCAGCGTCTTCCACAGCGGTTCGATCCACATGGTCTCCGGCAGGCTGTCCACGACGCGTTTGCCGAAATCGTCGTCGAGCACCCATTCCCACGGGTAGAGCTTGAAGACCGCCTCCATCGGAGCCTCCGCCAGGTCGACGAAACGCTCCAGCTCGGAATCGAATCCGATCTCCTCGATCGGCAGCGCGATGGTGTCGAAACCGGCCTCGGCCGCGGTCTCCTGGAGGTAGGCGGTGGTGACGTTGTCCTCGCCGGTGGCGTCCGCACCGGACCAGGTGAAGTGCAGCTGCGACGTGGGCAGCACGTCACGCAACTCGCCCCACCGCTCGACCAGCTTCTCGTGCAACGAGTTCCACTGGTCGCCGCCGGGGTAGCGGTCGGTCAGCCAGTGCCACTGCACGATGGCCGCCTCCAGCAGCGAGGTCGGCGTGTCGGCGTTGTACTCCAATAGTTTCGCCGGACGCCGTGCGTCGTAGCGCAGGTCGAAACGCCCGTACACGTGCGGATCGGAACGCCGCCAGGATTCGGCGATCGGGCCCCAACTCCATTCGGGCAGGCCGAAATCGGCGTACCGCTCGGTGAGCACGATGTGCTCCACCGCGTTCAGGCACATCGAGTGCAGGAGTTCGACGTCGGCCTCCAAGGCGAGGATCTCCGACATCTCGAACTCGTAGTGCACCGACTCGTCCCAGTACGGCCGCGGCTGACCGCTCGCGTCCCGCCCCGGGGCACCGTAGACCAGGCCTTGGCTCTCGATGATCTGCTGCCAGCCCGGCCGGGGCGTATCCCGTACACGCCGCATCTACGATCCTCCGCCGCTCTTGCTACCCAGGCCGCCGCGCTGGATGGTGGTGCCGCTCTTGGTCTTGATCTCGGCGCTCTTCGGCTTGATCGTGGTGCCGCCGACGGGCGGTTTGCCGATCGTGCCGGTGCCGCCGTAGTAGTAGCGGTACTGCGGCCCGCCGCCGAGGATGATCAAACCGGGATTGATGCCGGTGTCGTTGACGAAGCCAGGACGGCCGTCGCCGCAGTAAGAGTCGTCGACCACGATTTCTTGGCCGTTCTCGATTTTCATGCACTGGGCCGTGACCCGGTCAGGGGCAGCCAAGGCGCGATAGGCCAGATAGCCGCCGCCGACCAGGGCGGCGACGCCGACGATGGCGACTCCGCCGATCATGACGCGTTTGCGGGTGCGCTTCTTGGCCTCCTCGGCCGCGGCGGCCGCGCGCTGGACTTCCTCGGCGCGCTTGCGCGCCTTGTCGCGCGCTCGTGCCTCGGCCACCGTGGGCGGGCGGGGGCGGGTCACGCCCGCTTCTTGGCGTTGGATACTGCCGGGGCGAGGAGGGGGCGCGGCGGGCGGCCGATCGCCGGGACCGGCCCCGCTCGCTGGCGCCGAAGGGGGCCTCGACCAGTTGTTTTCGGGCTGATCGGCGTCACCCGATGCGGACGTGGAGGTCGATCGGTCGGCGCCACCGGCGGCAGGTGTCGACCTGTCCTGTGCATCGCCGGACGTCGGCGTCGGCGGTTGCCGGTCCTCGGCCGGGCGCTGTGGGCCGGACGGCCGCTCGGGCTCCTCCCGGCGCTCGTCACCCGGATCTCGCGTGCTCATCGCTGCGCCCCCCTCGTCGCCCGAACCACCACTACCGCTCCTCGAAACCGGTCAAATCACCCCGCGCGGGCTCCCAGCTTTCCACAACCAACCTGACCTGACCAGGTGTGTCCTCGGAACGCAAGAGGGCCAGCAACCGCTCGCAAGCCGGTCGCGGACCTTCGGCGACCACGTGCACGCGGCCGTCCCTGGCATTCGTCGCATGCCCGGCCAGTCCCAGTTCGAGCGCGCGGGACCGGGTCCACCAGCGGAAACCGACACCCTGGACCAGTCCGTGCACCCAGGCGCTCAACCGAACGGCCTCGTCCATCAGGCCTCGATGTCGAACGACAGCGTCACCTTCGATCCCGCTTTCAACGTCCGCCCCACGGTGCAGACCTTGTTGATCGCGCGCTGCACGGTGACCAGCAACCGTTCACGAGCCTCCTCGTCGAGGTCGCTGAGGTCGAGTTCGAACACCTCGTCCAGCTGCGGGTAGACCTCGTTCTCCCGGTCGGCGTCGCCGGAGACGCGAATGGTGGCGTCGAAGTGGTCGCCGAGTTTGCGCGACAGGGGGAAGTCCGCGCTGAGGCCGGAGCAGGCGGCGAGCGCGATCTTCAGCAGCTCGCCGGGGGTGAACACACCGGGGACGCCCTGCGAACCGATCAGGACCTCGGCGCCGCGGGAGCTGCGGCCGGTGTAGGCCCTGGTCCCGGTGCGCTCGACCCACAACGTGGTCGGCTCCGGCGCGCTCGGCGCCGCGGGGGCGGTGACGGGTGTAGCGGTCTGTTCAGCCATGGGTTCGATCCTGCCATTGTCGTCGCAATCAGTTCGCGGGCCTGGCAACGCCGCGCGAGGACGGGCCATTCCGCGCGGTCGGCGGACCGTGGCCGGGATTACTCCTGGAACCGGTATCCCATGCCCGCCTCGGTGAGCAGGTGCTTGGGGCGTGACGGATCGTCCTCCAGTTTGCGGCGCAATTGCGCCAGATAGACCCGAAGGTAATGGGTCTCGGTGGCGTACGACGGGCCCCACACCTCCCGCAGCAGCTCGCGCCGCCCGACCAGCTTGCCGCGATTGCGCACCAGCATTTCGAGCATGCCCCACTCGGTGGGGGTCAGGTGCACCGTCTCGCCGCGCTTGGTGACCTTCTTGGCGGCCAGGTCGACGGTGAACGAGTCGGTGGTCACCACCGGCGCCGAGGCATCGGGATCGGTGACGCCGCGCCGGACCGCGGCGCGCAGCCGGGCCAGCAGTTCGTCCATGCCGAACGGTTTGGTGACGTAGTCGTCGGCCCCCGCGTCGAGCGCCTCGACCTTGTCGGCGGAATCCGTCCGCGCCGACAGCACGATCACCGGCGCCGAGGTCCAGCCGCGCAATCCGGCGAGCACCTCGATGCCGTCCATGTCGGGCAGGCCGAGATCGAGGATCACGACGTCCGGATGCCGGTCGGCGGCCGCGCGCAGGCCCGCGCTGCCGGTCGCCGCGGTGATCACCTCGTAGCCGCGGACCGAGAGATTTATTCGCAACGCGCGCACGATCTGCGGTTCGTCGTCGACCACGAGCACCTTCGTCGCCACCGCATCGGGCGTCTTCGTCACAACCGCCGCCTCCTGTGTCGTCGCGGACACCTCACTCACCCGCGCTCGTCGTCTCGTGTGCCACGCCCGTGCCGTTCGCGTCCGGTGCCTCGCCGCCGGGCAAGTCGACCAGCATGGTCAATCCTCCACCGGGTGTGGGCTCGGCGTGCACTGTGCCGCCCATCGCTTCGACGAACCCGCGCACCACCGACAGGCCGAGCCCGACGCCGGTCGTGTTGTCCCGGTCGCCGCGCCGCTGGAAAGGCTCGAACAATTGCTCCTCGGTGCCGTGCGGTACGCCGGGACCGGTGTCGATGACCGCGATCGCGACCCGGTCGCCCGCGCGTTCGGCGGTGACCCGGACCGTGCCCGCGCGTGGGGCGTGCCGCAGCGCGTTGTCGATCAGATTGGCCAGCACCCGTTCCAGCAGGCCGCTGTCGGCGAGCACCGAGACGTCGCCGACCTCGACCCGCACCCGGTCCATCGCCGCGCGTCGCAGCCCGCGCGCACCCATCCCGACGCTCACCAGCGCGCGGTGCACCGCCTCGTCCAGGTAGACCCGCCGCACCTGCGGCGTGACCACGCCGACCGCGAGCCGGGAGGAGTCGAGCAGATTGCCGACCAGCGCGGTGAGCTGATCCACCGACTCCTCGATGGTCTCCAGCAGTTCGGCGGTGTCCTCCGGGGAGAACTCGATGTCGTCGCTGCGCAGGCTGGAAACCGCCGCTTTGGCGCCTGCCAGCGGGGTGCGCAGGTCATGGCCGACCGCCGAGAGCAACGCCCGCCGCAGGCGATCGGCCTCCAGCAGGGCCGCGGCGGCGCTGGCCTCCTCGGCCAGGCGAGCCTGCCGGACCAGAGCGACGGCCTGGTTGGTGACCGCGTTCAGCACCGGACGGTCGGCGGCCGCCAGCGGGCGGCCGGCCAGCAGCAACCAGTGCACGGCATCGCCCGCCTCGACCACGGTGTCCGCGTCGGAGGGCCGCCGCGGTGGGCCCACTCCCACCTCGGCGAGGACCTGGTCACCCGACACCAGGGCGACCGCGCGCTGCCCGAACACCTCCCTGATCTGTTCGAGCAGCCGGGGCAGATCCGCGCCGTGCAGGATCGCGCCGGAGAACATGGTCAGCAGTTCGGCTTGCCGAGAGGCCTTGCGCGCCTGCGCGGTTCGCTTCGCGGCCAGATCGACCAGCGCGGCCACCGCGACGGCGACGATGAGCAGCACCACCACGGTGATGAAGCTGTTCGGCTCGGCGATGGTCAGGCTGTAGCGGGGTGGCGCGAAGAACCAGTTCAGCAGCAGGCCCGACAGCAGCGCCGAGAAGGAGGCGGGTACGACGCCGCCGAGCAGCGCGACGGCGACCACGCCCACCACGAACACGGCACTGATGCCGCCGAGATCCAGCACCTCGTCGAGGTAGGCGGCGCTCAGCGCGCACACCAGGGCCGGTACGGCGACGGCGGCGAGCCACGCCGCCACCGGGCGGCGCGGATGCAGGGCCGCGTACCGGAATCCGCGGTGGGCCTCCTCGTGCGTCACCATGTGCACGTCGATCTTGCCGGAGCGTTGCACCACCGTGGAGCCGATGCCCTCATCGAAGATGCGCGCCCACCGCGAGCGACGGGAGGTGCCGAGCACCAGCTGGGTGGCGTTCGCCTCTCGGGCGAACTCGAGCAGGGCGGTGGGCACGTCCTCGCCGGTCACGGTGTGCAGGGAGGCGTCCAGGCTGGCCGCCAGCTCGCGCAGCCGGGCCAGCCGCTCGGTGGAGACCCCGGCCAGGCCGTCGCCGCGCACCACGTGCACGACCACCAGGTCGGCGCTGGATTTGGTGGCGATCCGGCCGGCCCGGCGCACGATCGTCTCCGATTCCGGACCGCCGGTCACCGCCACGACGACGCGCTCGCGCGCCTCCCACAGTTCGGTGATCTTGTGGTCGGCCCGGTACTTGGCGAGCGCGGCGTCGACCTGATCGGCCAGCCACAGCAGCGCCAGTTCGCGCAGCGCGGTGAGGTTTCCCGCGCGGAAGTAGTTGCGCAGCGCGGCGTCGATCCGCTCGGCGGCGTACACGTTGCCGTGGGAGAGCCTGCGCCGCAATGCTTCCGGCGTGATGTCGACCAACTCCACCTGATCCGCCCCGCGCACCACGGCGTCGGGCACCGTTTCGCGCTGCTGGATGCCGGTGATCTGCTCGACGACGTCGTTGAGGCTCTCCAGATGCTGCACGTTGACCGTGGAAATCACGTCGATCCCCGCGTCGAGCAGCTGCGCTACGTCCTGCCAGCGCTTCTCGTGCGTGCTGCCGGGCACGTTGGTGTGCGCCAGCTCGTCGACCAGCACCACCGCGGGGGCGCGGCGCAACACCGCCTCGACGTCGACTTCCTGGTACGTGCTACCGCGATATTCGATCAGCTTCGGGGGGATGCGTTCGATGCCATCGAGCAATTCCGCGGTTTTCTCCCTGCCGTGTGTTTCGACCACCGCGGCCACCACGTCGCGACCGCGCTCCAGTCGCCGGTGCGCCTCGCCGAGCATGGCGTAGGTCTTGCCGACTCCCGGCGCGGCGCCGAGGTAGATACGCAGCTGACCGCGTTTCACGCCTTCATCATCGCGCGTCGCGCCGCCCCGGCCGAACACCCCTGGGTCGTCCCGGCGCGCTGCCCCACGTCACCGCCGCACATCATCGGCCTCGATCCGCACCGGTTGCAGCCGCGGCGTCTGCGCACGAGCGCAGAATGCGCGAATGACCAGCGCGCAGCAGACGAATGCGAGGACAAAGATCACTGCCGACATTGCGATCCTCTCTTCCTTCCCGGCGCCGGTCGCGCTGGAATCGTCCCGCCTGGCCGGCTCTCCACTTCTACCGCCGCCAGGCGGGCCGACCTCGATTTTTACGGTGTGTTGACGGTCCGCCCGTGTTCCTTGACGCCATACTTGCGGGCATCGCGGGCCCGTCAACGAACCGCAAATGCCAGGTGCCGGGGCGTCAAGAAGTCGTCAGGAAACGACCCAACGCGCCATCGGGGCGCTTCACTCGCTCTGTCGCGCCGAAGCCCGGCGCGCGGATGGAGGTTGTCGAGCTATGTCGGTCGTGGTGTTCACCGCGCTCACCGTGGCGGCGTTCGCGCTGCTGGGGTTGATCCAGCGCGGGGTGGAGAAGTTGTGACCGCGAACCTGATCGGTCTCGTTCTCGCCGCAGGCGTCGCGGTCTACCTGGTCGCGGCGCTGCTGTTTCCCGAGAGGTTCTGAGTGAGCACGACAACCGCGGGGATCGCCTTCGTGGCCTCCCTGATCTCGGCGCTCGCGCTGGTACACGTGCCGCTGGGCGACTACATGTACCGGGTCTACGAGGGACGTGCGCATTCTCGCGTCGAACGTCTCGTCTATCGCGCGATAGGCGCGCATCCCGAAGTCGAGCAGCCGTGGCCCGTGTACGCGCGCAGTGTGCTGGCCTTCTCGGCGGTCGGCATTCTCTTCCTTTTCTTCTTCCAGCTCGTGCAAGGCAGGTTGCCCCTGCACCTGAACGATCCGGGCACCGAGATGACGCCCGCGCTGGCGTGGAACACCGCGGTCAGCTTCGTGACGAACACCAACTGGCAGAACTACTCCGGTGAATCCACTCAAGGGCACCTGGTGCAGATGGCCGGGCTCGCCGTACAGAACTTCGTTTCGGCGGCGGTCGGCATGGCGGTGGCCGTGGCGCTGGTGCGCGGGTTCGCTCGCAGGCACACCGGTGACCTCGGCAACTTCTGGGTGGACCTGGTGCGCGGCACGCTGCGCATCCTGCTGCCGATCGCCTTCGTCTTCGCCCTCGTGCTGGTGGCGGGCGGGGCGATCCAGAACTTCCATCTGCACGACCAGGTGGCGCACACGCTGGGCGGCACCGAGCAGACCATCACGGGCGGCCCGGTCGCCAGCCAAGAGGCGATCAAGGAACTCGGCACCAACGGCGGCGGCTTCTACAACGCCAACTCCGCGCACCCGTTCGAGAACCCGGCCACTTGGACCAACTGGGTGGAGATCTTCCTGCTGCTCGTGATCAGCTTTTCGCTGCCGCGCACCTTCGGCCGGATGGTGGGCAGCCGCAAGCAGGGCTACGCGATCGCCGCGGTGATGGGGACGATCGCACTGCTCAGCGTCACGCTGACCAACCAGCTCCAGCTCCAGCACCACGGCACGGTACCGACCGCGATCGGCTCCTCGATGGAGGGCGTGGAACAGCGCTTCGGTGTGGCGAATTCGGCCACCTTCGCCGGTGCTACCACCCTGACCTCCACCGGCGCGGTCGATTCCTTCCACGATTCCTACACCAGCCTCGGCGGTCTGATGACGATGTTCAACATGCAGTTGGGCGAGGTCGCGCCGGGCGGCGCCGGGTCGGGCCTGTACGGCATGCTGATCCTGGCGGTGATCACGGTGTTCGTCGCGGGCCTCATGGTCGGTCGCACCCCGGAGTATGTGGGTAAGAAGATCACGCCGCGCGAGATCAAGTTGGCCGCGTCGTACTTCCTGATCAGCCCGCTGATCGTGCTGGTCGGCACGGCCGCCGCGATGGCGATGCCGGGCCGGCGCGCGAGCATGCTCAACTCCGGGCCGCACGGACTGTCGGAGGTGCTCTACGCGTTCACCTCGGCCGCCAACAACAACGGCTCCGCTTTCGCGGGCCTGACCGGCAACACCGAGTGGTACAACACCGCGCTGGGCCTGGCCATGCTCTTCGGGCGCTTCCTGCCGATCATCTTCGTGCTCGCGCTGGCCGGTTCGCTCGCGCGGCAGGGCACCACTCCCGCATCGATCGGCACGCTGCCGACCCATCGTCCGCAGTTCGTCGGCATGGTCGTCGGCGTGACGGTGATCCTGGTCGCGCTCACCTTCCTGCCCGCGCTGGCGCTCGGGCCGCTCGCCGAAGGAATCCACTGACATGTCGAGTCCCGCGATCGATGAGAACGTCTCGGCACAGGCCGAGCCCGAGCGGCCACGGGGCAAGAGTGTCCCGAACGGCGTGCTCGACCCCAAGATGCTGCTGACCTCGTTGCCGGACGCGGTACGCAAGCTCGATCCGCGCACGCTGTGGCGCAACCCGGTGATGCTGATCGTCGAACTGGGCGCGGCGTGGTCGACCGTGCTCGCGCTGGCGGACCCGACCTTCTTCGCCTGGGCGATCGTCGTGTGGCTGTGGCTCACGGTGATCTTCGCGAACCTGGCCGAGGCCGTCGCGGAGGGGCGCGGCAAGGCGCAGGCCGACACGCTGCGCAAGGCGAAGACCGACACCGTCGCGCGGCGACTGGTCGAGTGGTCGCCGGGCGCGCGGGTGGTCGAGGAGCGCGTCGCGGCCCCGGACTTGCGTCGCGGCGATCACGTCGTGGTCGAGGCGGGGCAGGTGATCCCGGGTGACGGCGACGTCGTCGAAGGCATCGCCTCGGTCGACGAGTCGGCGATCACCGGTGAATCCGCTCCGGTGATCCGAGAATCCGGCGGTGACCGGTCGGCGGTGACCGGCGGCACCACCGTGCTGTCGGACCGGATCGTCGTCCGGATCACGCAGGAACCGGGGCAGAGCTTCATCGACAAGATGATCGCCCTGGTGGAGGGGGCCAGCAGGCAGAAGACCCCGAACGAGATCGCGCTGAACATCCTGTTGGCGGCGTTGACGATCATCTTCGTCTTCGCGGTGGTCACGCTGCAGCCGATGGCGATCTTCAGCAAGTCGAACAATCCGGGCGTGCCGGACACCGTGGCGCTGGACGCGCACGGCGTCACCGGCATCGTGCTGGTCTCGTTGCTGGTGTGCCTGATCCCCACGACCATCGGCGCGCTGCTGTCGGCGATCGGGATCGCGGGCATGGATCGCCTGGTGCAGCGCAATGTGCTCGCCATGTCCGGGCGGGCCGTCGAGGCGGCCGGAGACGTGAACACCTTGCTACTGGACAAGACCGGCACCATCACGCTCGGCAACCGCCAGGCGGCGGACTTCGTCCCGGCGCCCGGCGTGAGCAAGGCGGAACTGGCCGACGCCGCACAGCTTTCCAGCCTGGCCGACGAGACCCCGGAGGGCCGCTCGGTCGTGGTCTACGCCAAACAGGCCTACGGCCTGCGGGAGCGCACACCGGGCGAGCTGAGCCACGCGCGGTGGGTGGAGTTCACCGCGCAGACCCGGATGTCCGGCGTCGACGTCGAGGGCCGTCTGCTGCGCAAGGGCGCGGCGAGCGCGGTCACCGAATGGGTGCGATCGCAGGGTGGTTCGGTGCCGGCGGAACTCGGCGCCACCGTCGACGGCATCTCCGCCGCGGGCGGCACGCCGCTGGTCGTCGGCCAGGTCGACGGCGGTGCCGCCCGGGTGCTCGGCGTGATCCACCTCAAGGATGTGGTGAAGCAGGGCATGCGCGAGCGGTTCGACGAGATGCGCAGCATGGGCATCCGCACGGTGATGATCACCGGCGACAACCCGTTGACCGCGAAGGCGATCGCGGACGAGGCGGGGGTCGACGACTTCCTCGCCGAGGCGACGCCGGAGGACAAGCTGGCGCTGATCAAACGGGAGCAGGAGAGCGGACGGCTGGTCGCGATGACCGGCGACGGCACCAACGACGCGCCCGCGCTGGCGCAGGCCGATGTGGGCGTCGCGATGAACACCGGCACGTCGGCCGCCAAAGAGGCGGGCAACATGGTGGATCTGGATTCCGATCCGACCAAATTGATCGAGATCGTCGAGATCGGCAAGCAACTGCTCATCACGCGTGGCGCGCTGACGACGTTCTCCATCGCCAACGACATCGCCAAGTACTTCGCGATCATCCCCGCCCTGTTCGTGACGCTGTTTCCCGGCCTGGACCTGCTCAACGTCATGCGGCTGTCCAGTCCGCAGTCGGCGATCCTGTCCGCGGTGATCTTCAACGCCGTCGTCATCGTGGCGCTGATCCCGCTGGCGCTGCGCGGTGTGCGCTACCGGCCGTCGAACGCGTCGAAACTGTTGAGCCGCAACCTGACCGTCTACGGGCTCGGCGGCATCATCGCGCCGTTCCTCGGCATCAAACTCATCGACCTCGTGGTCCAGTTCCTCCCCGGGATGTCCTGACATGCGCCTTTCAACCTGGATCCGGCAGCATCTCGCCGCCCTGCGCGCGTTGCTCGCGCTCACGGCGATCACCGGAATCGTCTACCCGCTGGCCGTTTTCGCGGTGGCCCAGCTGCCCGGCCTGCACGAGAAGGCGGACGGGTCGCTGGTCGCCGTCGACGGAACGACCGTGGGATCCGGCCTGATCGGGCAATCGTTCACCGGATCCGACGGCGCGGCCCTGGTGCGGTACTTCCAGAGCCGCCCTTCCGCCGCCGGTGACGGCTACGATCCTCGGTCCACCGCGGCGAGCAATCTCGGACCGGAGGACATCGTCGACACTCCGGCACGCGTGAGCCTGCTCACCACGATCTGCGCCCGCAGCAAGGAGATCGGCGACCGTGAGGGGGTCGACGGCAGTCGTCCGTTCTGCACGAAAGGCGGTGTGGGCGCGGTGCTCTCGGTGATCGGACCGCGTGACGCCGACGGGGACGTTTCGCATCCCGGTCAGGTCGTCAGCGTCAACGAGGCGTGCCCGGCGCAGCCATTCGTCGCCGCCTTTCGCGGCGTCCGAGTCGAATGCGCCGAACCGGGACGGGACTATTCCGCCGGGCGAGTCGTCCCGATCCACGGCGACGCGCCCGCCGATCCGGCGGTGCCCCCCGATGCAGTCACCGCGAGCGGGAGTGGGCTGGACCCGAACATCTCGCCGGAGTACGCGGCCATCCAGGTGCCCCGGGTCGCGAAGGCGCGCGGGATTTCCGAACAGCAGGTGCGCGCGCTGGTCGCCGAGCACACCAGCGGCCGGACGCTGGGATTCCTCGGCGAGCCGCGAGTCGAGGTGCTGCGGTTGAACCTGGAGCTGGATCGCCGGTTCCCCGGTTGATCCGCGCGGTGCCGCCGCGGGCGGCGCCGGGTGCCGCCCGCGGCGGTCAGTGGCCGCGGGCGATCCAGTCGGCGAGGAAAGGTTTCTCCGCGCCGATGGTGGTGGAATCGCCGTGCCCGGTATGGACCGTGGTCTCCTCCGGGAGCGTCAGCAGGCGTTCGCGGATCGACTCGATGATCGTGCCGAAATCGGAGAACGATCGGCCGGTCGCACCGGGTCCACCGGCGAACAATGTGTCGCCCGTGAACACGACCTTCGCATCGGGCAGATGCAATGCGACGGAACCGGGGGAGTGGCCGGGGGTGTGCAGGACGTGAAGCTCGCTGTCCGACACCGCGATTCGATCGCCGTCCGAGAGCGGCCGGTAGGCCGTGTCCGGGTGGGTCATGCGCCACAGCGGCTCGTCGCCGGGATGCAGCAGGATCGGCGCCGCCGAGCGCTCGGCCAGTTCGGGGGCGACCGTCACGTGATCGTTGTGTCCGTGGGTGCACACGATCGCGCGAACGGTGCGCCCGGCGACCGCCGCGACGATCGGATCGGCGTCGTGGGCGGCATCGATGACGACCACTTCGTCGTCGTCGCCGACGAGCCAGATGTTGTTGTCCACCGCCCAGGTTCCGCCGTCGAGACAGAAGTCGCCGGAGGTGACGACGCGGTCGATGCGGACGGTCACCAGACCACCACCGAACGCAGCACGTCGCCCGCGTGCATCTTCGCGAAGGCCTGCTCGACCTGGTCGATCCCGATGCGTTCGGAGACGAAGCGGTCCAGTGGCAGCCGTCCCTGGCGGTAGAGGTCGATCAGGGTGGGGAAGTCGCGTTCGGGAAGACAGTCGCCGTACCAAGCGGATTTCAGCGCGCCGCCGCGCGAGAAGAAGTCCAGTAATGGCATCTCGAGGGTCATCTCCGGGGTCGGCACGCCGACGAGGACCACTGTGCCCGCCAGGTCGCGACCGTAGAAGGCCTGCTGCCAGGTCTCCGGCCGTCCGACCGCGTCGATGACCACGTCCGCGCCCCAGCCGTCGGTGTACTCCTGGATCTTCTCGACCACGTCCTCGGTGCTCGCGTCGATGGTGTGGGTGGCGCCGAAATCCTTGGCCCACCGCAGTTTCCGGGCGTCGCGGTCCACCGCGATGATGGTGCGCGCGCCCGCCAGCCGGGCTCCGGCGATGGCCGCGTCCCCGACGCCGCCGCAGCCGATCACCGCGACGGTGTCGCCGATCGAGACGTTGCCGGTGTGTATCGCCGAGCCGATGCCCGCCATCACCCCGCAGCCGAGCAGGCCCGCCACCGCCGGGTCGGCGGCCGGATCGACCTTCGTGCACTGGCCTTCGTGTACCAAGGTCTTGTCGACGAACGCGCCGATGCCGAGGGCGGGAGTCAGCTCGGTCCCGTCGGCGAGCGTCATCTTGTTGCTCGCGTTACGGCTGTCGAAGCAGTACCAGGGCTTGCCGCGCTTGCACGCCCGGCACTCGCCGCAGACCGCGCGCCAATTGAGGATCACATAGTCACCCTCGGCCACGTGGGTTACCGCGGCGCCGACGGCTTCCACCACGCCCGCCGCCTCGTGGCCGAGCAGGAAGGGGAAGTCGTCGGTGATGCCACCTTCGCGATAGTGCAGGTCGGTGTGGCAGACCCCGCACGCCTGCACCCGCACCACCACGTCGTGCGGGCCCGGATCGGGGATCACCACCTCGACGAGCTCGACCGGTGCGCCTTTGCTGCGGGCCACGATCCCGCGGACGGTTTCCGACACCTGTGCCTCCTGAGCGAGTTCTCGGGACGCGGATCCGGACGTTTCATGGACCCGCGAGCCGAACACCTGTCCATACAGTTGTTCTCGGTGCGAACACTACCGCCGGATCGCGGGAAGTCTCGAGTTTCGGCGCGGAATCACGGCGGGGGGTTGACATTCCACTTTGGAGGGTTATGCTTAAGTCATATTCCACTATGGAAGGTGGAACCCGTCGATAGGACCAGGCATGGACATCTCCACCGGCACCCGCGCCTCGAACGCCGAACGCGACGCCGTGGTGCGCCTGCTCGGCAGGCATATGGCGGACGGGCGGATCGATCTGCCCGAATACGACCAGCGCGTCGCCCAGGTGTACGCCACCACCGACCGGGAGGACCTGCGCGGGGTGTTGTCCGATCTGCCCGAACTGAGCAAGGACGCGGGCGCACCGGCCTCCGCACGCCCGCGCATCCCGATCTGGCAGCGCATCGAGGGCAGCACCTGGCTCGCAGTGAGCGCGCTGGTGCTGGTCATCTGGGGCGCGATCTCGCTCAGCGTCGGCGCCTTGACCTACTTCTGGCCGGTCTGGGTGATCGGCCCGTGGGGCGCCGTCCTGGCGTTCCGCATGGTGGCCGGCTTCGAGAACGGCCGATTCACCCACCGCGCGAGCTGAGCGTCATTCCTCGGCGCTGTCACCCGGAACATCGAGTGACAGCGCCGTTTTCGTGTCCTACCATCTGCGCCGCGAGGACTCGTGCGGGGGAAGCGAGGTATCGCGGCGTGACCGCTGGTCGTCGCGATGGCGGCGGCTGGGTGGTTGGTCGTAGGTCCGTTCCGGTGCTCGGTCGGATGGGGTGGGGCGGTCGCGGTAGGGAGTATCGGGTCGCTCTCGTCGGCCGGTCTCGGACTCGACGTCCCTGGGCTCCTGGCCACGCCCCGATCGCCGGTTCGCTCGCGGCCATCGGGCATCCGCTTCGTCGTAGTCGTCGCGATGTCCAGCGACGGGTGTTGTGCCGTGCCCGTCCTGCTGCCGACGTCTCGGCAGTTCGGGGCGGCCGGGTGTAGGGCGCGGGTGTGCATCCGTCCCGCCGCCGCGCGGGAGCCGATCGCCGCGCCGAGTGGGTTCGGGTTCGTCACGGCGACGGCGCGACGGCGCGGGCGAACCGTAGTCGTCGGCCGGACGCTTCGCTTGTCCGGTGGGCCGGGGTTTGTCGCCGCGAGTTCGTCGATCGGTATCGGTGCGCGGGGACGAGGGCGGTGGGTCGGCGGCTCCGCGCCGGGTGGAGCGAGTTTCGCCGTGCGCGGCTAGGGACTCGCGGGATCGTGTCGCAGCGGGTTTTCCGCGGTGGTCATGGTCGTCGGAGGCTTTCGCGGACGCGCGGGCCTCCCGTGCGCCGGACGCGTCGTTCGGCGGCTTACGGTGGGATCCGCTCGCGTGGGGCGGCTGCGGCGGACGCCCCGGCTGGAGTACGGGAAGTTCCCGGGTGTCCTGGGTGGCGCTGACGCCTTTCTCCTGATACTTCGCGGAAATGTCGTGAGCGCGCAGCCACGCACCCGGGTCGTGGCGAGCGGCGGCGTCCAGCCACGGAAGGGTGTCCTCGAGCAGATCGAGCAGGTCACCGCGCCCGTCGCCGAGTGCGCCGCGGATGGCGGGGAAGACGTCCGCGGGGAACGTCCACTTCCATTCCGACCGCGCCTCACCGTGTCGGCGGCCGTGCAGGACGAGGTCGCCGGAGCGGGAGATTTTCGCCCGCACCGTTCGCGTGCCGGATTCGATGACGAGTTCGCCGGTCTCGCTGCGGGTGATCTGCTCCATCTCGTCATGGTCGTCGAGTTCGCCGGGCTCGATGTCGTCGTCGGGGTCGACGCGGCGCATCCACTTCGTCACCGCGCCCAGCGGGAGCAGCGGCTGCCGGTCGTCCGAGTCGCCGGAGCGGGTGATCCGCAATGTCCGCGCAATCCCGGCGACGAGATCCGCGCGCCCGGGGGCTTCCGCGGGTTCGGGCAGGTCTTCGTCCTCGAAGTGAGCCATGGCCGTCGACCGCGCGCCGGTGCCGGTGCGTCCGGCACGCTCGCCCCTGCCGTACCCGGGGTCGGCGGATCGCCCGGCTCGACCGGGAAAATTCCCAGAACTGGGAGTTTCGTCCTCCTCGTCGTCGTCCCACGGCGGGTCCGCGTCCTGCTCCTGCGCCCGCAGTTTGATCTCGAACCACGCCGCGCCCAGGGCGGCCGCACCGAAGGCGGCCGCGATCGCGACCTCCACCCGCACATCGCTCAGCAGCGCGCTCTTGCTGCGTTCACAGGCGTGCAGGAGCAGCAGGCTGCCGAGTACCAGCCCCGCGATCCGGGCAAGGCGGAACCGGGTACTTGTCCCTGGTGAGGGGGCAGACATCGTGGTGCGCTCCCGAAATTCCGCTGGCGAATCAGAGGGATCGTATGTGGCCGGAGGGTGTGGCGTCAGTGCCAGTTCGAGACCGCGCGGAATCGGCGGACCCACGGGTGGGGAGGGTACCGGTGGCAGGCCGAGCGCGGGCGGGCGTTCCCCGGTCGCGGCGAGAGGGCTGAGTGGGCCGTGCCGCTGACGCCGAACGGCAGCGTGGCCGCCCATCCCGGCAAACCTCGAGCACATCGAAATGCGCGCGAACCGGCGGCGAGTCGATAACCTACGGATATCGCCGAACCACCACTCGGCCGCGCACGCCGTCGGGCCCCGGAGGCTCCCGGTACGCGACGGATACCATGACAGGTCGCCGGATGCGCTGCCGCGACGCGAAACGCCGACCGGGCAGAACACGGAAAGGTCGTCGAACTTGCACCTGAAGAGCCTGACGTTGAAGGGCTTCAAATCCTTCGCGTCCGCGACGACCCTGCGCTTGGAACCGGGCATCACGTGTGTGGTCGGTCCCAACGGATCGGGCAAATCCAACGTCGTCGACGCGCTCACCTGGGTGATGGGCGAGCAGGGCGCGAAGGCGTTGCGCGGCGGCAAGATGCAGGACGTGATCTTCGCGGGCACGGCGGGCCGCGCCCCCCTCGGCCGCGCCGAGGTCACGCTGACCATCGACAATTCCGACGGCGCGCTGCCGATCGACTACGCCGAGGTGTCCATCACCCGGCGCATGTTCCGCGACGGCGCGGGCGAATACGAGATCAACGGCAACTCCTGCCGCCTGATGGACGTGCAGGAACTGCTCAGCGACTCCGGTATCGGCCGCGAGATGCACGTCATCGTGGGGCAGGGTCAGCTGTCGGCCATCCTGGAGTCGCGCCCGGAGGACCGCCGCGCGTTCGTCGAGGAGGCCGCCGGTGTGCTCAAGCACCGCAAACGCAAGGAAAAAGCGGTACGCAAGCTCGAGGCGATGCAGGCCAACCTGGCCCGGCTGACCGACCTCACCACCGAACTGCGCCGCCAGCTCAAACCGCTGGGCAGGCAAGCCGAGGTGGCGCGCAGGGCGCAGACCGTGCAGGCCGACCTGCGCGATGCCCGGTTGCGGCTGGCCGCCGACGATCTGGTCACCCGGCGCGGAGAGCTGGCGAGCCAGCAGAGCAAGGAAGCGTACGCGCGCGAGCAGCAGATCACCGTGCACTCCGAGTTGGACGCCGCCAACGCGGCGCTGGCGCAGCAGGAATTCCAGCTGTCCCGGCTGACGCCGAGCGCCGAGGCCGCCGCACAGCTGTGGTTCCAGCTCTCCGCGCTCGCCGAACGGGTCAACGCGACCATTCGCATCGCCGGCGACCGGGCGCGGCACCTGGACACCGCAGCTCCGGTCAGCAACGGCCGCGACCCCGAGCAGCTCGAGGCCGAGGCCGACCGGGTCGAAGCCGAGGAGGCCGAACTGCGCGAAGCGGTGGAGATCGCCGCGGAGACCTTGGAGGCGGCCCGAGACCAACTGGCCGAACGCGAATACGCCGCCAAGGCCGCCGAGCAGGCGCACCTGGCCGCCGTGCGGGCGATCGCCGACCGGCGCGAGGGCGTGGCCCGGTTGTCCGGCAAGGTGGACACCCTGCGGGCCAGGGCGCAGTCGGTGGACGCGGAGATCGCGCGACTGTCGGTCGCCATCGCCGACGCCCGTCACCGCGGCGAGGCCGCCCAAGCCGAACTCGACACGGTGCAAGCCGAACTCGCCGAACTCGACGCGGGTGAGGCCGGTCTGGACGCCCAGCACGAGCACGCGGTACAGGCGCTGGAACTGGCCGATCAGCGGGTCACCGAACTGCGTGAACAGGACCGCGACGCGAGCAAGCGAGTCGCATCGCTCGGCGCGCGGATCGAGGCGCTCGGCATGAACCTGGCGCGCCGGGACGGCGTCGCCTGGCTGGTGGAGCACCGCGAACAAGGTCTGCTCGGCCCGCTCTCGGCGCTGCTGCGTGTGCACGGCGGCTTCGAGGCCGCGGTCGCCGCCGCGCTCGGCCCGCTGGCCGACGCCGTCGCCGCCGACACCGGCGAGTCCGCGCACGCCGCGATCCAGGCTCTCAAGGACGCCGACGGTGGCCGCGCCGCCGTCGTCTTCGGCGCCGAGCGCACCGATCGGCCGCAGCCGGGCGCGTTGCCCGACGGCGCCCGCTGGCTGGTCGACGTGGTGGAGTGCCCCGATACGGTGCGCGGCGCGATCGCGGCGCTCACCGCGGGGACCGCCGTGGCCGACGATCTGCCCGCCGCCCGCGCGCTGGTCGCGGTGCGGCCCGAGCTGCGCGTGGTCACCCGCGACGGCGATCTCGCCGGAAACGGCTGGCTGCTGGGCGGTTCCGATCGCGCGCCCAGCCAGCTGGAGATCCAGGCCGACATCGACGCCGCCCGGACCGAACTGGTCGCGGCGCAGCGGCGCGCCGAGGAACTCGAGGCCGCGTTGTCCGGCGCGCTCGAAGAGCAAGCCGATCGCAAGGACGCCGTCGACCACGCGCTGCTCGCCCTGCACGAATCCGACCAGGCGCTGGTGGCGATCTACGAGCGGCTGGGCAGGCTCGGCCAGACCGCCCGCACCGCACACGCGGACCGCGAACGGCTGGTCGGCCAGCGTGACGACGCGGAGACGAGCCGGGAAGAGGCACTCGCCTCGCTCGCCGAACTGGAAGACCGCCTGCGTCATGCGGAACTCGAGCAGGCCGAGGTCGATGCCGACGGTGCGGGCGCGGCGGGCACCGAGTCCGCGGGCCGGGCGCGGGAGGAGGCGGCGGCCGCGCTGGCCGAGGCGCGGGCGATGGAGGTCGAGGCCAGGCTCGCCGTGCGCACGGCCGAGGAGCGAGCGGAATCGGTACGCGGCAAGGCGGACTCGCTGCGCCGGGCCGCGCGCGCCGAGCGGGAGACCCGGGCCAGGGCCGAGCGCGCCCAGGCCGCGCGCAAGAAGGCGGCGGAGGTGGCCGCCGCCGTCGCCGAATCCGGCGCGAAGATCGCGGGCGAACTCGAGCGCGTGGTCGCCGAGGCGGGCGCGCGCCGGGACGAACTGGTGCGCAAGCGCTCCGAGTGTGCCGGGCAGGTGGAGCAGGTCAAGGAGCGGGTGCGTGCGCTCACCGCGCAGCTTTCCCAGCTCACCGACGCGGTGCATCGGGACGAGGTGGCGAAGGCTCAGGCGGCGCTGCGCATCGAGCAACTGGAGGCGACCATCGCCGAGCAGTTCGGCATCGCGCTGGACGACCTGATCGCCGAGTACGGTCCGGACGTGCCGCTGCCGCCCTCGGCGCTGGAGCTGCAGGAATATGAACAGGCCAAGGAGCGCGGCGAGCAAGTCAGCGAACCCGCGCCGATGCCTTACGACCGGCAGACCCAGGAACGTCGCGCCAAGCGTGCGGAGAAGGATCTCGCCACCCTGGGCAAGGTGAATCCCCTGGCGCTGGAGGAATTCGCGGCGCTGGAGGAGCGGTACAACTTCCTGGCCACGCAACTCGAAGACGTCAAGAGCGCGCGCAAGGATCTGCTCGACGTGGTCGCCGAGGTCGATGCCCGCATCCTCCAGGTGTTCACCGAGGCATACGCCGACGTGGAACGCGAGTTCGTCGAGGTGTTCGCGAAACTGTTCCCCGGTGGCGAGGGCAGGCTGCTGCTCACCGACCCCTCGGACATGCTCACCACCGGCATCGAGGTGGAGGCACGTCCGCCGGGCAAGAAGGTCAAGCGGCTGTCGCTGCTGTCCGGTGGGGAGAAGTCGCTGACCGCGGTGGCGTTACTGGTGGCCATCTTCCGCGCCCGGCCCTCGCCGTTCTACGTGATGGACGAGGTCGAGGCCGCGCTCGACGACACCAACCTGCGCCGGTTGATCGGCCTGTTCGAGCAGTTGCGGGAGAAGAGCCAGCTGATCGTCATCACCCACCAGAAGCCGACGATGGAGATCGCCGACGCGCTCTACGGTGTCAGCATGCGCGGCGACGGCATCACCCAGGTGATCTCCCAGCGGCTGCGCGGGGAGAACCTGGCCCCGGTCGGCGCGGCGGGCTGAGCCGCGCCGCGCGGTCACCCGCGGCGTGCGGGAAGGCCAGGTACGCCTCGCCGCACGATCATCCCGTTGAACAGGGCGAATAGTCGCCTCCAATCACCCTGCGACGCGCGCGCTTTCGTGGTCGAGCAGCGCTTTGATCTGCGCCGCGCCGGTCTCGGCGAGCCAAGTGTCGAACGTGCGCAGCCCGGGGTGGATCTCGCGGATCTCGTCGACGTCGGCGAGCCAGCCGCCGGTGTGGCGCATGAGGCGCCACGTATTGCCGATCTCCTCGCCGAGCGCGTCCGCCTCGGCTTCGGTGACTTCGTGGTAGCGCACCTGATGCCCGGTGGCGGCGCTGATCGCCGCGGCGGCCGCGGGTGGGACGAGCACATCGGCCGCGAGTTCGAGGACGCGGCCGTGGAAGCGATCCGGGTCGGCGAACGCGAGACCGGCGATATCGCCGATGTCCGCGACGGCGATGACCTTCATCGGACCTTCGGCCGGGAACAGGTGCCGGTGCACGCCGTCGAAGATGCCGTCGACGGGGGACGTGCGCAGCAGGTAGTTCTCCATGAAGCGCACCGGGCGCAGCAGGGTGTACCGCACGCCGCTGGCGATGACGGCGTCTTCGATGCGCTTCTTGCCCCTGGCCCCCCACGAGACGTCGTCGCCCATCGACGCGATGCCGGTGAACACGATCTGCCACACACCGGCCGCACGCGCGGCGGCCACGACGGCTTCTCCGCGCGCGGCTTCCAATTCGACATCCCAGCCTTTGGGGCCGTACGCGGCGGGCGGGACCAGGAACAGTCCGCTGACGCCGGCCAGCGCCGCGGGCAAGGTCTCGGGGGCGTCGAAGTCGCCGACGGCGAGTTCCGCGCCCGCCGCGGCCAACTCCCGCGCGGCGGGCGACTGCGCGTCGCGGACCAGCGCGCGCACCGCCCTGCCGTCGGCCAGCAGTCGCCGGGCGGTCACGCCGCCTTGCTTGCCGGTGGCGCCGGTGACCAGGATGAGGTTGTGCTGAGGGGACATGCTCCGCCTTCTCTGCTCGGTAGAATCGGGTTGGTTGACCCGGATTCGAACGATACGGGTGCCTCGACCCGATTGACCAGGCTGCTCAACGGAAGGCCGTAACGAAATGACCGCATCGCTCGCCCAGGGCGCGACGTCGCGAGCCGATGCCCGCCGCAATCGCGCCCTCGTGCTGGCTGCCGCGCAACGCGCCTTCGCGGAGCAGGGCGCCTCCGTGTCGCTCGTCGAGGTCGCCCGCAGGGCGGGTGTCGGCGCGGGCACCGTCTACCGGCACTTCCCCACGAAAGCCGCACTGTTGGAAGCGGTTATGCAGCAGCGCGTCGACCGGTTGGCGAAGATGGCCGCAGACCATCTCGCCGCGCCGGATCCGGGCGCCGCCTTCTTCGACTTCTGCACCGCGGTGATCACCACAACGCCGGACAACCAGGCGTTATGCGACATCGTTCAGTCCGACGACGGCTGGCCGCGTGCGCTTTTGCGCAGCGCGGGGGCGCGTTTCCACGACGCGTTGGCCGCTCTGCTCGACGCGGCCAAGCGAGACGGGGCGGTCCGGGCCGACATCGAACTCGACGATGTGCTGGCGATCTTCACCGGATGCGTTGCGATCCAACGGCTACGGAAGGCGCGGGGCGGCATGGACCGTAGCGCCGCCATCGTGCTGGACGCGCTGCGCGCGGAGCCGGTAGGGCTGATGGTGACGAAACGGGATGCGGTGGCCGAAGTCCGTAACGAAACTGTCGATCGTAACGAAAGTGGAGCTGACAGCTGCCCGGTATGTCACGCGGCGTTGTCCCGCGCTGGGACGGGCCGACGGGCGAGATATTGCTCGGCGGCATGTCGTCAGAAAGCTCATCGCCGGCGCATCGCGGCGGCGCGCTGAGCCGAATGGCGCATTTGTGCCAATCGGTTCTCCGCTGCGCCACGAACCGATCGGACACCGGCCCGCGATTCGGGTGAGCCGGTGGTCCACGCTGCGCCCGCCGTAGGGTTACCGGTGGCTCAGAGCAGGTCGCTGACGTCGTCGGGCACGTCGACGGCGTACTTGCGCAGGATGTCCATCGAGATCACTTCCAGGGCGTTCTCGTGCGTGGCGGCCAGCACCACGGGCGCGGCGACGCCGTCCTCGTGCGCGTGCAGCCATCGCACGGCGACCACGCACCATCGGTCACCCGGCTGCAAACCGGGAAAATTGTTCTCCGGACGCGGCGTGCTCAAATCGTTTCCGATGGAAGCTTGATGCTCCAGGAATTCTGCCGTGACGACGGTGCACACAGTGTGGCTGCCCAGATCCTCCGGCCCGGTACTGCAGCAGCCGTCCCGGTAGAAGCCGGTGAGAGGATCGGTGCCGCACTCTTCCAGCGGCCCCCCAAGCACGTTTCGATCGGTCACGTCGCCGATCCTATTGTCCCTTCGCGAGAAGTTCCGCAGGACAAGAAATCTGGAGGGCTGTGTCGGTGCCCGCTCGCACCCGCCCTCGGCCCGGCACCTGCGATGTTGGCCGAGTTCGCACCCCCGGCCCCGGCGCGCGACGCGCGCGCCGGGTGCGGCTCGGGGCCGATCCCGTGACGGTCGGTCTGCAAGGATGGTCCGCGTGAGTCCTGAAGTCTGGATCCTGATCGCCGCGGTCGCCGCACTGCTGCTCGTCGTGCTCGTCGCCGGTTTCGTCCGGTACAAGCGCGGCCGCGTGTCGCTGACTCCGCCCACGCAGGAGAAAGAGGTGACCGACCGGTCCGGTGGTTATGCCGCGTCCGGCGGATTCACCTTCAGCCGGGGCGGCGCGGCGACCGAACCGCAACCGGTCGAGCGCACCGACACCGAAGGACAGCCGCACGTCGGCGACGACGCCGCGATTCCGCGCGACGCGCCCAAACGCGGCATAACCAACGTTCCGTTGCCGGACGCGGACGTCACCGAGGCCTCCGTCGCCCCGGACGTCGTCGAGCCGGCCGTCGAGCCCGAGGCGGGCACTCCGGCGGCCGAGACGCCAGCGCAGGCGCCCGACCAGCTGGAAACACAGGAGAGCCCGGCCACGGCCGAGGACGCGACCGCCGAGCCGCCCACCGACACCGCGGGGCCGGACACCGAAGCCGCCACCGAGATCGTCGCGCCCGACACGCCCGCGGGGGTGGAAGCACCCGTCGCGCTGGAGGAGATCGAGCCCACCGCCGGCCGCCTGGTCCGGCTGCGCGGACGACTGTCGCGCTCGCAGAACGCGGTCGGCAAGAGCCTGCTCGGCCTGCTCGGCGGCGGTGACCTGGACGACGACTCGTGGGAAGAGGTGGAGGACACCCTCGTGCTGGCCGACCTCGGCACCGCGAGCACCACCGCTGTCGTGTCCCGGCTGCGCTCGGAGATGGCGGCACGCAGCGTGCGGACCACCGACCAGGCACGTGCCGTGCTGCGCGACGTGCTGATCGAGCAGCTGCGACCGGAGCTGGACCGCTCGGTGCGCGCGCTGCCGCATCCCGATCACCCGTCGATCCTGCTCGTGGTCGGCGTGAACGGCACCGGCAAGACCACCACCACCGGCAAGCTCGCCCGCGTGCTCGTGGCCGACGGCCGCCGGGTGCTGCTCGGCGCGGCCGACACCTTCCGCGCCGCGGCCGCCGACCAGTTGCAGACCTGGGGCGAGCGGGTCGGCGCCGACACCGTCCGCGGCCGCGAGGGCGCCGACCCGGCCGCGGTCGCGTTCGACGCGGTGGCCGCGGGCGTCGAGCACGGCGTCGACGTGGTGCTGATCGATACGGCCGGTCGGCTGCACACCAAGACGGGTCTGATGGACGAGCTGGGCAAGGTCAAGCGCGTCGTGGAGAAGAAGGCCGCCGTCGACGAGGTCCTGCTCGTGCTGGACGCGACCGTCGGGCAGAACGGACTGACCCAGGCCAGGGTGTTCGCCGAAGTGGTCGATATCACAGGCGTCGTGCTGACCAAGCTCGACGGGACGGCGAAGGGCGGCATCGTCTTCCAGGTCCAGCACGAATTGGGCGTGCCGGTGAAGTTGGTCGGGCTCGGTGAGGGGGCTGACGACCTGGCTCCGTTCGAGCCCGCCGCGTTCGTGGACGCGCTGCTGGGCTGAGCCGTTCCACTCGCCGAGACCGGTCGAAAGAGGTTGCCGCCCGCGGCGTTCCATCCACGAGGTGCGCCGAGGGCGCTCGTTCGATCGCCGCCGCCCTCGGTGCGAGGGCGGTCACACCCCGGAAGTTTGCCGACTCCTCGTGCGCGGTAACGAATGTCCGATTTCCCGAACACCGTGCTCACAGCGCCGGAAAACCGCTGGTGCGTGGGACGAAACCTAGTGGCAACACAGCTGCTCCATCCGTTCACGTAGGTGAAACACGGCAGCTCTACGGATGAAACACCGAGTTAGGACCCTTCTGTTCAGGTCCATTTGCCGGAAGCGGCTGGGCCCGAGATGAGGAGGACATTAAGGTGGCTTTTCCACTTACCGGTGCACCGGATACCGGTGACACCGCTTGGATGCTGGCGAGTTCGGCGCTCGTGTTGCTGATGACGCCGGGCCTGGCTTTCTTCTACGGCGGCATGGTCCGGTCGAAGAACGTGCTCAACATGATCATGATGAGCATCAGCGCCATGGGCCTGGTCGGCGTTCTGTGGTCGCTGTACGGATACTCGACGGCCTTCGGCGACAACACGTTCGGCGTGATCGGTGACCCGACGCAGTTCTTCGGCCTGAAGGGCCTGATCGGCGGCAACTCCGTCGCCGAGGTCAAGGACGCGGCGGGCGCGGTCACCACCGACGCGGTGAACATCCCGCTCGCGGGCACTATTCCGGCGACCGTCTTCGTCGCCTTCCAGCTGATGTTCGCCATCATCACGGTTGCCCTCATCTCGGGTGCGGTCGCCGACCGCTTGAAGTTCGGCGCGTGGCTGGTGTTCGCGGGCATCTGGTCCACGGTGGTCTACTTCCCGGTCGCGCACTGGGTGTTCGACTTCGACGTCAAGGACGCCGACGGCAACGTCGTGCACGAGGGCGGCTGGATCGCCAACAAGCTGCTCGCGGTGGACTTCGCCGGTGGAACGGCGGTGCACATCAACGCCGGTGCGGCCGGTCTGGCCCTGGTGCTGGTGCTCGGCAAGCGCAAGGGTTGGCCGACCACCCCGTTCCGCCCGCACAATCTGCCGTTCGTCATGCTCGGCGCCGGTCTGCTGTGGTTCGGCTGGTTCGGCTTCAACGCCGGATCCGCGGTGACCTCCGGCGGCCTCGCCGGTTCGACCTTCGTCACCACCACCATCGCGACCTGCGCCGGGATGCTGGCCTGGCTGTTGGTGGAAAAGATCCGCGACGGCAAGCCCACCTCGCTGGGCGCGGCCTCGGGCATCGTGGCGGGTCTGGTCGCCATCACGCCGTCGTGTTCCTCGGTGAACGTGCTCGGCGCGCTCGCCATCGGCGTCGTCGCCGGCGCGCTGTGCGCCCTCGCGGTCGGTCTGAAGTTCAAGTTCGGTTTCGACGACTCGCTCGACGTGGTCGGCGTGCACCTGGTCGGCGGTATCGTCGGCACTCTGATGGTCGGTTTCGTCGCGGCGCCCGAGGCGGGTGCGGCCAAGACCGGCCTGTTCTATGGCGGCGGTTTCGATCAGCTGTGGCGGCAGGCGGTGGGCGCCGGTGTGGTACTTGCCTTCTCCTTCATCGCGACCCTGATCATTGCCTATATCGTGAAGTTCACCATTGGGCTGCGCGTGAGCGAGGAAGCAGAGTCGGTCGGCTTGGACGAGTCCGAGCACGCGGAAACCGCCTACGACTTCGCCGCTCTGGGTAGCACGGCACGTTCGGCCGTCAAGGAGGCATGACGAACATGAAACTGATCACCGCAATCGTCAAACCGTTCACGCTCGAAGACGTCAAGTCCGGTCTCGAGCAGGCGGGTGTGTTGGGCATGACCGTCAGCGAGGTCCAAGGGTACGGCCGGCAGAAGGGCCACACCGAGGTGTACCGCGGCGCGGAGTATTCCGTCGACTTCGTGCCGAAGGTTCGCGTCGAGGTCGTCGTGGACGATGCCTCCGTCGACAAGGTCGTGGAGGTGATCGTGGAGGCCTCCCGCACCGGCAAGATCGGCGACGGCAAGGTCTGGATCACTCCGGTGGAGGCGATCATCCGGGTGCGGACCGGCGAACGCGGCACCGACGCGCTGTAGCGGAAACGAGTCGAGCGGCGGCCCCGCTCCCACCGGAGCTCCCGGTCGGGGCGGGGCCGCGCGCATCAAATGGGCGGTGGGTTGTGGCTAGTCAGTACGAGCACGACGGTGATCCGAAGGTCACCGAACAAGGCAACGGCAAGGTGTCCAACGGGGCGGCCGACCTGGTCCGCGCGCGAACCCAACTGCTCGACGGCGGCCAGCCGCGCAATCCCCGGCTGGATGCCCAGTCGCTGCGCCAGGCGCTGGTCGACCTCTATGAACTCTGGCTCACCAGCAAGGGCGCCGAACTGGGCATCGCCCCCGACAGCGGTCTGGCCGTGGTGGCCGTCGGCGGCCTGGGGCGCGGGGAGATGCTGCCGTACTCCGATCTGGACCTGGTGCTGCTGCACGACGACGTCGACCCGGCCCGGGTGGCCGAGGTCGCCGACCAGCTCTGGTATCCGCTGTGGGACGCGCACATCAAACTCGACCACAGCGTGCGTACCGTTCCGCAGGCGCTTCGGGTGGCCGCGGACGATCTCATCGCCGCGCTCGGCATGCTCGAGGCCAGGCACATCGTCGGCGACCAGGAACTGAGCAATCTGCTGATCGGCGGGGTGCGCCGGGAGTGGCGCACCGGCATCCGCTCCCGCTTCGAGGAGCTCATCGCCCAGGCCAAGGCCAGATGGGAGCGCAATGGCGAGATCGCGCACCGCGCCGAGCCCGACCTGAAGAACGGGCGCGGCGGCCTGCGCGACATCCAGCTGCTGGACGCGCTGGCGATCGCCCAGCTCACCGACGCCATGCCCGGATTGGGGCCGGACGTGCCCGGCGGCGGATTGAAGCAAGCGCACCGTCGGCTGCTGGACGTGCGCACCGAACTGCACCGTGTGGCGGGACGAGCCCGCGACCAGCTGCGCGCACAGGACGCCGACGAGATCGGCGCTGCCCTGCGCATCGGCGATCGGTTCGATCTGGCCCGCACACTGAGCGATTCGGCCCGGACGGTCAGCTACTCCGTGGACGTCGGGCTGCGTACCGCGGCCAACGCACTGCCCCGCCGGGGATTGGCGCGCCTGCGCCGGATGCCGGTGCGCAGGCCGCTGGACGAAGGCGTGGTCGAGCACGCGGGTGAGGTCGTGCTGGCCAGAGACGCCCGCCCGCAGCGCGACCCCGGGCTGATCCTGCGCGTCGCGGCGGCGTCGGCGCAGACCGGCCTGCCGATGTCGGCCACCACCCTCAACCGGCTCTCCGAGGACGCTCCCGAGCTACGCGAGCCGTGGCCCAAGGACGCCCTCAACGACTTGCTGGTCCTGTTGGGCGCGGGCCGCGGCACGATCGACGCGATCGAGGCGCTGGACCGGACGGGATTGTGGGGCAGGCTGCTGCCGGAATGGGGCGCCGTGCGCGACCTGCCGCCGCGCGATGTCCAGCACATCTGGACCGTCGACCGGCATCTCATGGAGACGGTCGCCTACGCGGGCGGGCTGAGCACCCGGGTCGCCCGCCCCGACCTGCTCGCCCTCGGTGCGCTGCTGCACGACATCGGCAAGGGTCGCGCGGGCGATCACAGCGTGGTCGGCGCGGAACTGGCCACCCATATCGGCCGCCGCCTCGGACTGTGGCCGTCGGACGTGCGCACGCTCAGCGCGGTCGTGCGCCATCACCTGTTGCTGCCGGAAACCGCGACCCGGCGCGATCTGTCCGATCCGGAGACGGTGCGGTACGTCGTCGAGGCGCTCGACGGCGATCCGCAACTGCTGGAGCTGCTGCACACCCTGGCCGAGGCGGATTCGCAGGCCACCGGTCCCGGCGTGTGGGGCGACTGGAAGGCGTCGCTGATCGGCGAACTGGTCCGGCGCTGCCGGTTGGTCATGGCGGGCGACCAGCTGCCGACACCGGAACCGATCGCACCGGACTTGGTCGAGAAGGCCAGGGCGGGCGGCGTGCACGTCGATCTGCAGCCCGGTGAGAGCAAGCACACGTATGTGGTCACCGTCATCGCGCCCGACAGTTCCGGGCTGCTGTCCGACGCCGCGGGCGTGCTCGCGCTGCATTCGCTGCGCGTGCTGTCGGCCGCGCTCGGCGTCGAAGGCGCCTCCGCGGTGGACACCTTCGTCGTCGCGCCCAAGTTCGGCGATCCGCCGGACCCGGGGCTGTTGCGCCAGGAATTGATCCGAGCCACGGCCGGCGAGCTGGATGTGGCGGCGGCGCTGGCCAAACGCGAGCGCGAGGCGGGCACGATCGGCCGGAGCCGGTACGCGCAGGCCCAACCCCGGGTGATCTGGTCGGACACCTCGGTACCGGGGCAGGTGATCCTGGAATTGCGCGCCGAGGACCGGGTCGGCTTGCTCAGCCGCCTGGCCGCGGAGCTGGCCGGCTGCGGAGCCGACGTCCGTTGGGCCAAGGTGGTCACGATGGGGTCCGCGGTGGTCGACAGCTTCTGCCTCGAGCTGGGCGCCGAGGACAGCCCCGCGCGCCGCGAAACGATCGAGAAAGCGCTTATCGCGGTGGTTCCCAGAACCGCGCCGAAACCGCCTGCTGACGGTGCTCGAGATTCGGAAAATGGTGATTAGCAGCACTTTTATCCGGTGATAAATCTGTTGCGCAATATTTGCTGCATCCCAACTCTCGTCTCGCGACCTGACCCTACGATCTAGAGCGTCCGGCTATCGCGAGCACGAGGGGAGCAGGTCGATGGCAATTGAAGTCGTTTCGGCATCCACGATGACGAGTGACGAGACCGCGCACATGGCGCGCTGCGTCGGCGGCGACCGGTGGGTGGTCTCCTGGCTTCCTGGTCGCACGCTGACCGGGCGACAGGCGGTTACCGCGATGACGATCGCCTCCACGGTCGCCACCTCGCCCATCCCGAGCAGGGCCGAGTGGGCCGTTCTCGACGGCCTGGCCCTCGAGCTGGGCCTGACCGCCAACGAGGCGGTCTTCATGGTGGCCGAGGAGAACCACGACTACCGCAAAACGGCCAGGCCGCGCCGTCGCGTGCTCGACTAGCGAGCCCGCCGCGCCGGGAAGGACGCACCGCCTGCGCGAACACGCGGGCGATCCCATTACCCTGGGAGAGAATGTGACGTCCCCCGAGATCAGGAGCGCGATCGGTGTTCGAATCCCTGTCCGACCGGCTTACCGGTGCCCTCAAGGATCTGCGCGGTAAGGGGCGTCTGTCACCGGCCGACATCGACGCCACCTGCCGCGAGATCCGCCTGGCCTTGTTGGAGGCCGACGTCGCGCTGCCCGTGGTCCGCGGGTTCATCGGGCGGATCAAGGAGCGCGCCAAGGGCGCGGAGGTCTCCGCGGCGCTGAACCCGGCCCAGCAGGTCGTGAAGATCGTCAACGAGGAACTCATCGGGATCCTCGGCGGCGAGACCAGGCGGCTGAACCTGGCCAAGAACCCGCCGACGGTGGTCATGCTGGCCGGTCTGCAGGGTTCCGGTAAGACCACGCTCGCGGGCAAGCTGGCCAAACTGCTGAAGGGGCAGGGCCATCAACCGTTGCTGGTGGCGTGCGACCTGCAGCGCCCCGGCGCCGTCACCCAGCTGCAAGTCGTCGGCGAGCGCGCGGGCGTGCCCGTCTACGCGCCGCACCCCGGCACCTCGATCGGTGGCGGTGAGAACCCGCTCGGCATCTCCGCCGCCGATCCGGTGAACGTGGCGCGCGGGGGTGTCGAAGAGGCGCGGCAGAAGCAGTACGACGTCGTCATCGTCGACACCGCGGGCCGTCTCGGCATCGATGAAGAGCTCATGCGCCAGGCCGCGGGCATCCGCGACGCCGTGCAACCGGACGAGACCCTGTTCGTGCTGGACGCCATGATCGGCCAGGACGCGGTCAACACCGCCGAGGCGTTCCGTGACGGCGTGGGCTTCACCGGCGTGGTGCTCACCAAGCTCGACGGCGACGCCCGCGGTGGTGCGGCGCTGAGTGTCCGCGAGGTCACCGGCGTGCCGATCCTGTTCGCCTCGACCGGTGAGAAGCTCGAGGACTTCGACGTCTTCCACCCGGATCGCATGGCCAGCCGCATTCTCGGCATGGGCGACGTGCTCACCCTGATCGAGCAGGCCGAGCAGGTCTACGACGCCAAGCAGGCCGAGGAGGCCGCCCGCAAGATCGGCAGCGGCGAGCTCACCCTCGAGGACTTCCTCGACCAGATGCTGGCCATCCGCAAGATGGGCCCGATCGGGAACCTGCTCGGCATGCTGCCGGGCGCGGGCCAGATGAAGGACATGCTCGCCCAGGTCGACGACAAGCAGCTGGACCGGGTGCAGGCGATCATCCGCGGTATGACCCCGGCCGAACGGGCGAACCCGAAGATCATCAACGCCTCGCGCCGCCTGCGCATCGCCAACGGTTCCGGTGTCCAGGTCTCCGAGGTCAACCAGCTCGTCGACCGCTTCTTCGAGGCCAAGAAGATGATGACGATGATGGGCCGCCAGATGGGGTTGCCCGGCGCCCGTCGCGGCAACGCGAAGAAGGGCAAGAAAGGAAAGAAGGGTGGTCGCGGCCCGACGCCGCCGAAGGTGCGCGGTGGTTTCCCCGGGATGGGCGGCATGCCCGGCCTGCCCGCGGGGATGCCCGACCTGTCCAACATGCCTGCCGGTCTGGACCAGTTGCCGCCCGGCCTGGAGGGCTTCGATCTCAGCAAACTGAAGTTCCCGAAGAAGTAGGCCACTTACGCCGCCCACGCTGTTCGTGGGCGGCGTGCCTGTGTGCCTCGCCCGTCGGTCGCCGTGTGCGCGGCGTCGCTGCCGCGTGGCCGTGCTTCGCGCGAAATGTCCGATCCGGGAGTCGGACACCAGGTTGGCGGCCGCCGACGAGTTCCAGGAGGTTGCGGTGCATCTGCGCGGTGTGGTTCTTCCCGAAGGCGAGGTGCGCGACCTCTGGGTGCGCGACGGCCTGGTGTCGTTCGAGCCCGCGCCCGGAGCCGAAACGCTGTGCGGCTCGGGCTGGATCGTGCCGGGACTGGTCGACGCCCACTGCCACGTCGGGATCCGGTACGGCGGGGGCCACGAGGACCACGCCGGCGCCGTCGCACAGGCCGAGACCGAGCGCGCCGCCGGTGCCCTGCTGCTGCGCGACGCGGGCTCGCCCATCGACACCCGGTTCGTCGACGACCGCGAGGACCTGCCGCGGATCATCCGCGCGGGCCGCCACATCGCCCGTCCGAAGCGCTACATCCGCGAACTGGGCATCGAGCTCGACGACGAACGCGACCTGCCGGAGATCGTCGCCGAGCAGGCCCGCCACGGCGACGGCTGGGTGAAGATCGTCGGCGACTGGATCGACCGCTCGGTGGGCGACCTGCGGCCGTTGTGGAGCGACGCGATCCTGAAGGAGGCCATCGCCGCGGCGCACGCCAACGGTGCGCGGGTCACCGCACACGTCTTCGGCGAAGACGCGCTGCCCGGCCTGATCGACGCCGGTATCGACTGCCTGGAGCACGGCACCGGTCTCACCGACGAGACCATCGAGATGATGGTCGAGCACGGCACCGCCCTGGTTCCCACCCTGATCAATATCGACACCTTCCCCGGTATCGCCGACAGCGCGGGCAAATTCCCCGTCTACGCCGCGCACATGCGCGATCTGCACCGGCGGGTGCGCGGCACGGTCGCCGCCGCGCACGAGGCGGGCGTGCCGATCTTCGCGGGCACGGACGCGGGCGGTTCCATCCGCCACGGGCGCATCGCCGACGAGATCGCCGCGCTCGGCGCCGCGGGACTGTCCCGGCACGACGCGCTCGGCGCGGCCTCCTGGCAGGCGCGCGAGTGGCTCGGGCGACCCGGCATCGAGGACGGTGCTCCCGCGGATTTCGTTGTCTACGAGGAGGATCCGCGTAGCCACCCCGAGACGCTCACCACGCCGTACGCCGTCGTGCTGCGCGGGCGCGTGTACGGCGGGCACGGTCCGGTCACCGGCCATAGATAACTCGGCGCCGCGGCTCACCCGCGCGTATCCGAAAGGGGCGTAAGGTCGGATTTCGTGACAATTCGCCTCGGATATCAGATGCCCAACTTCAGCTACGGCAAGTCGGTGCGCGAGCTGTTCCCCACGGTGATCGCGCAGGCCCGAGAGGCCGAAGCCGCCGGTTTCGACACGGCCTTCGTCATGGACCACTTCTATCAGTTGCCCGGCATCGGCACGCCCGACGAGCCGATGCTCGAGGCCTACACCGCGCTCGGCGGCCTGGCCACGGCGACGGAGCGAATCCAGTTGTCGGCGTTGGTCACCGGCAACACCTACCGCAACCCGGCGATGCTCGCCAAGACGGTCACCACGCTGGACGTGGTCAGCGGTGGCCGCGCGGTGCTCGGCATCGGCGCGGGCTGGTTCGAACTCGAGCACCGCTCCCTGGGCTACGAGTTCGGCACCTTCACCGACCGCTTCGAGCGGCTCGACGAGGCGCTGCACATCATCCAGCCGATGCTGCGCGGCGAGCGGCCCACCTTCCAGGGCAAGTGGTACCGGGTCGAGAACGCGATGAACGAGCCGCGCGTACGCGACGATCTGCCGATCCTGCTCGGCGGCAGCGGTGAGAAGAAGACCTTCGGCCTGGCCGCTCGCTTCGCCGACCATCTCAACATCATCTGCAACGCGTCCGAGCTGCCGCGCAAGATCGAGGCGCTGCGGGCGCGCTGCGCGGAGGTCGGCCGGGATCCGCGGACCCTGGAGACCAGCTACCTGTGCTTCGTCATGATGGACGAAGACGGTGACCTCGTGCGCAAGCAGCAGCGGGATTACTTGAGCCGCATGGGTATCGACCTGTCGGCCCTGTCGGACGCCGAGCTCGCGCAGAGCCCGGCCGACCGCCAGTTCGTCGGCACACCGGACGAGGTTGCCGAACAGCTGCGGACCCGCGTTCTGGACCACGGCGTAGACGGTCTCATCATCAATATGGTGTTCAACGGGCACGAGCCGGGTGCGGTCGAACTCGCCGGGCGTACCTTCGCTCCCTTGGTGCGCTGACGAGCGCGAACCCGGCGCGAATACCGTTGGCGCTGGTTATGATCGGGCAATGATAGCCCCTCCGTGGCGCGCGTCGTACGGTGTCGACGCGCCGTCGGTGCTGTTGTTGCTGGGAGTTCTCGCGGTCGGGTATCTTGCCGCCGCGCTGGTGGTGGCGCTGTTCCAGCAACTGCGCCCGAGCCTGCTGCTCCTGCTGATCGGCGTCGTGCTGGCCACGCAGTTCGGGCTGTTCCTGCACGCGACCCGCCGGGGCAAGTTCCGGGTCTGGGCGCGCCTGCTCGACGACCTCGAACTGCGTGGCGACGAACGATTGCTCGACATGGGGTGCGGGCGCGGCGCGGTGCTGCTGGCCGCCGCGCGCCGCTTGCCCGCCGGGTGTGCGGTGGGCCTGGATCTGTGGTGCTCCGCGGACCACTGCGAGAACACCCCGGCCACCGCGGAGCGGAACGCGCTCGCGGAGAACGTCGCCGATCGGATCGAGTTGCGCACCGGCGACATGACCCGCATGCCGTTCCCGGACGGCGTGTTCGACGTCGTCGTCTCCAGCTTGGCGATTCACGACATCAAGACCGCCGAGGGCCGGGCGGCGGCGCTCCGGGAGGCGTGCCGCGTGCTGCGTCCCGGCGGCAAACTGGTCATCGTCGATATCGGCGACACCCGGGCGTACCGCGCCGTTCTGGCGGCGAACGGCGCGACCGCCCTCACCCTGCGCCCCGTGGGGTGGCAGATGTGGTGGGGCGGCCCCTGGGTCCCCACCCGTGCGCTCACCGCCACCGTCCCGGGCTAGCCGCATCGAGACGCCGAGCCTCACTCCATGGCGCGGGCGACGCCCGCGGCAACGAGTCGCAGCACCCGGAACACGCCGGGTACGACGTACTCGACGGCAGCCTCATCGCCGAGTTCGCTCGCGATGTCGCGGGTGATGCGGGCGGGTCGTGTGCGGTGGCGTCGGAACAGTCGCATGCCTGGTTATGGCGGGTGGGCATCGCTGTGTGAACACGCACGCGATTTCTGGCGGGATCGTCCGGTCTGGCACAATGGACCACCGTCCTTCCGGACAAGTGTCAGCCCGTCTCCGGTTCCGAACCGCGCGGCGGTCACACACTCGAAAGCGCAAAACCGGGCTCGCAGACCATGCGGGTCGCCGAATTGCGTCGTGACCAACCAACGAAAGGCAGATCAGCAGTGGCTGTTCGCATCAAGCTCACCCGCCTGGGCAAGATCCGCAACCCGCAGTACCGCGTCGTCGTCGCGGACGCCCGCACCCGCCGTGACGGCCGGGCCATCGAGTCCATCGGCAAGTACCACCCGAAGGAAGAGCCCTCGCTGATCGAGATCAACTCCGAGCGCGTGCAGTACTGGCTCGGCGTCGGCGCGCAGCCGACCGAGCCGGTCCTCCAGCTGCTGAAGATCACCGGCGACTGGCAGAAGTTCAAGGGCATCGAGGGCGCCGAGGGCACCCTGAAGGTCAAGCCGGCCAAGCCGTCGAAGCTGGACCTGTTCAACGCCGCGCTGGCCGCCGCCGACAACGAGCCGGTCGCCGAGGCGGTCACCCCCAAGAAGAAGGGCAAGAAGGACGCCGAGGAGGGCGCCGAGGCTGCCGAGGCCGGCGAGTAATGAGCGGGCGATACCCGTCCATCCGATACCCGTCACGAGCCGTGCGCAGACCGGCCCCGACGACGGGTGAGTTGCGTCGTGAGGTGATGGAGCAGTGAGCGCCGTCGTCGCCGATGCCGTCGAGCACTTGGTGCGCGGTATCGTCGCCAATCCCGATGACGTCCGCGTCGAGCTGATCACCGGCCGCAGGGGACGCACCGTCGAGGTGCACGTTCACCCCGATGACCTGGGCAAAGTGATCGGTCGCGGCGGACGTACCGCGACCGCGCTGCGCACCCTCGTCGCCGGTATCGGCGGCCGGGGCATCCGGGTCGACGTGGTCGACACCGACCAGTAGATGGAACTCGTCGTCGGGCGGGTCGCCAAGTCGCACGGCGTGCGCGGCGAACTCGTCGTCGAGGTGCGCACCGACGAGCCGGAGGCGCGTTTCGCGCCGGGCGTCAGGTTGCGCGGTCGGCTGCCGCGAGCGGCGGAGGTTCGCGAGTTCACCGTGGAGTCGGCCCGGGAGCACTCGGGCCGGCTTCTGGTGTTCCTGTCCGGTGTGACCGACCGCACCGCTGCCGACGCGCTGCGCGGCATGCTGTTCGTGGTCGACAGTGCCGACCTTCCGCCTTCGGAGGATCCGGACGCGTTCTACGACCACGAACTGGAGGGGCTGGAGGTACGGCTCACCGACGGCACCGTGGTCGGCTCCGTGCGCGAAGTGCTGCATTCCGCGGCGGGTGAGTTGCTGGAGGTGCGGGCCGCGGACGACGGGCGGGAGATCCTGATCCCGTTCGTCACCGCCATCGTGCCCACGGTGTCCCTCGCCGAGGGCGTGATCGTGATCGATCCGCCCGAAGGTTTGCTCGACCCGGAATGACACGGTGGGCGTCCGACCGCGCGTCGCTCGCCCCGGCCGACGACCTGCGGCCCGGCGGCGCTAGGAGACAGTCATGAAACTCGACGTCGTCACGATCTTCCCCGAGTACCTGGAGCCGTTGCGCACGGCACTGCTGGGTAAGGCGATCGACAAGGGACTGATCTCGCTCACGGTGCACGACCTGCGCCGTTGGACGCATGACGTGCACAAGTCCGTCGACGATTCCCCCTACGGGGGTGGGCCGGGCATGGTGATGAAACCGACCGTGTGGGGCGACGCGCTCGACGAAGTATGTCCCGATGACGCGCTGCTCGTGGTCCCCACGCCCGCGGGGGTGCCGTTCACGCAGGCCATGGCACACAGCTGGGCCGCCGAGCGGCATCTCGTCTTCGCCTGCGGCCGCTATGAGGGCATCGACCAGCGCGTCTTCGACGACGCCGCCCGCCGCGTCCGGGTGCAAGAGGTCAGCATTGGCGACTACGTGTTGATCGGCGGCGAGGCGGCCGTGCTGGTGATGACCGAGGCCGTGGTCCGGCTGCTGCCCGGTGTCCTCGGCAATCAGCAGTCACATCAAGAGGATTCGTTTTCCGACGGGTTGCTCGAAGGTCCCAGCTACACCCGTCCGGTCTCCTGGCGCGGGTTGGACGTCCCTCCGGTCCTGCTGTCCGGCGACCACGCGAAGGTGGCGGCCTGGCGGCGCGAGCAATCACTCGCGCGGACCCGCGAGCGTCGTCCGGACCTGCTCGCGGACCACGGCACGGCCGGACCCGAGCGATAGACCGCTGCACGGCTACATCGAGTGGGCACTGGCCCCTATCCGGCCCGCTTCAAGCTGGTCTTCGGCGCGTGGACGATCGACTCGCCCGAACTCGCCACGGCCGCTCACGCCGCGCAAGAGGCGCAGATCGACATCGTCGCCCGATGCCAAGCCGCGGGCGACCTTCCCGCCGGCGACCCCATCCGCCTCGCCGCCCTGCTCCGCGCACTCGCGCACGGCGCCGCCGACCTCGCCGCGGCGGGTCACCTCGCGGCCGATGGAAAGGCAACGCCGACCCCACCGACCTGGTCGACGACCTCCTCACCCACCTGAATCCGAATTCTCGAGCAGCCATGCGTCATCGGCCGTGCTCGGGCCTTCAGCACCGACGTCACCGCCGAGAGGTGTACCGACAACGGAACGTTGCCCTCGGTGGACTGCAGCGGGGATCGTCAGGGCAGCAGACCATGGCGGCGGGCGGCCACCACCGCCTCGTGCCGGGAGTGGGCGTCGAGTTTGACCATCGCGTTGCGAAGGTAGCTCTTCACGGTCTCCGGGCCGAGTGAGAGTCGTTGCGCCGCTTCCTGATTGGTGCAACCCAAGGCGATCTGGGATAGCACGTCGAGTTCTCGGCGGGACAGTTTCGGGCCGTCCGGCCGCGGGTCGCCGGTCATGACCCGGGTGAGGCGCTCGCATACCGCGTGCAGGCGTCCGCGCAGCCGATCGTCCTCGGTCGAGCGCGCCATGCCGCGCAGTTCGGCGTGGATGTCGCGGAGTTCCTCCGTGATCGCCGGTGCCGCGGCCGCCGACGGCGCGGTGACCTCCAGCATGCGCAGCCGACGGTCGACCTCGTCGCGAACGGCGATCTCGGTGGCCAAGCGGCGCCCGGCCTGCACGACCAGATCCGCGGTGCGGTCGCCCAGCGGACTCGCGCCGCGCGTCGCGGCGTAGAGCACCGCGCGGGAGCGCTGGTCCACCACCACGGGCACGGCGAGCACCGAGCGGATGCCCTCGCCGGAGACCGGCCCGTCGTAGTCGTGGGTGATCGAGGAGGCGCGGCGATAGTCGGAGACCGCGGCGGGCCGTCCGGAATCCATCACCCGTCCGCCCAGCCCGGAAGCCCGCACGACGGCCAGACCGCGCAGGCCGTTGGTCAGCGTGCCGACGAATTCCGACAGCAGCAGCGCGTCGCCGTGCACTTCGCCGCCGAACGCCACCGGCACGCCCGCCGCGCTCGCCACCCAGCGGATCTCGGCGCGCAGCGCGTCGCTGTCGCGCGGACGCAGCAGTGCGGTGTGGGTCACGAGACTCACCCCTTTTCGGGGGTAGTGGGCAGCGGGATGTGACCCACATCCTATTGCACACCCGGGTTGAGCTGGATCACAGAACGAGGAGAACTGAAGATGGGCACCGATCTGAATCAGCGGGTGCGCGAACTGCTGGACTGTTACGACCGCGCCGACGCGTCGGCGGCGGACCTGCTGTGTGATCGGCACCCGGCCGACCGGGTCGCCTTCACGATCGTCGAGGCCGACTTGGCCTCGACCGACCTCACCTACGGCGAACTGCGCGAACGCTCCGCCCGCTTCGCCGACGCACTCGCCGGACTCGGCGTCGAACCCGGCCACCGGGTCGCCACGCTGATGGCGAAATCCGCGGACCTGGTGGTCGCTCTGCTCGGGATCTGGCGCCGGGGTGCGGTGCACGTTCCGCTGTTCACCGCCTTCGCTCCGCCCGCGATCGCCCTGCGGTTGAACGCCAGTCGCGCCTCGGTCGTCATCGCCGATGCCGACCAGGCGCCGAAGCTGGCGCCGGGACCCGATCTGCCCGGCGATCCGTCCTGGCGGCTCATCGTCACCGGAGCGGAGGCGCCCGAAGGGGCGCTGCGGATGGACGAGTTGCTCCACGCTCATACGGCCACCTCTCCGCAGGCTCAGCCGATCGTGGTGGGCGGTGACGGACTGCTCGTCCAACTGTTCACCAGCGGCACCACGGGCACGCCCAAGGGTGTCCCGATTCCGCTGCGCGCGCTCGCCTCCTTCCACGCGTACCAGGAATTCGCGCTGGACGTCCGCCCCGACGACGTCTTTTGGAACGCCGCCGATCCGGGCTGGGCCTACGGGCTCTACTACGCCATCCTCGGCCCGCTGGCCACCGGCATCCGCAGCATCCTGCTGCACGCGGGCTTCTCGGCACCGCTGACCTGGCAGGTGCTGGAGACGTTCGGCGTCACCAACTTCGCCGCCGCCCCGACGGTATATCGAGCGTTGCGCGCCGACGGTGCCACGCCGCCCGTGCATTCCCGATTGCGCCGTGCGTCTTCGGCGGGAGAACCGCTGACCCCTGAAGTGGTCGCGTGGTCCGTCGAGTACCTCGGTGTCGCGGTGCGCGACCACTACGGCCAGACCGAGCACGGCATGGTTATCTGCAACGCCTGGCACGAAGACCTGGACACCGAGACCCCCGCCGGATCGATGGGTCGCTCGCTGCCCGGCTGGACCTGCGCCGTGCTCTCCGACGACGCCGACACGATCGCTCCCCCCGGCGAATTGGGCCGGGTCGCGATCGATACGGAACGCAGTCCGCTGCTGTGGTTCCTCGGCTATCTCGACGCTCCGGACCGCACCGCGCAGCGCTACACCGCCGACGGCCGCTGGTATCTGACCGGTGACGCGGGCTCACAGGACGCGGACGGCTTCTTCCGCTTCTCCTCCCGCGACGACGACGTGATCATCATGGCCGGCTACCGCATCGGCCCGTTCGAGGTGGAGAGCGTTCTGGTGCTGCACGAGCAGGTCGCGGAGGCGGCGGTGGTCGGCATGCCGGACGAACTGCGCGGCGAAGTGCTCGAGGCGTTCGTCGTGCTGCGTGACGGCGCCGTCGGCGGTGCCGAGTTGGAAGCCGAGCTACAGAGCCTGGTGAAGCGAAAGTTCGCGGCGCATGCCTACCCGCGCCGGGTTCACTTCGTGGCGAGCCTGCCGAAGACGCCCAGCGGCAAGGTGCAGCGGTTCGTGCTGCGGCAGGGCGGTGCCCGATGACTTCGGCCATGTTGCCCCTGCCCAGCTACGCCTCGGGCGTGTCGGACGTCGCGCTGCTCGGCGACACCATCGGCGGCAATCTCGATCGCGCGGTGGCGGCGTTCCCGGACCGGGAAGCCCTGGTGGATCTGCCGAGCGGACGGCGCTGGACCTATCGCGCTCTCGGCGCCGCGGTCGACGCCCTGGCCTGCGGCCTGGCCGCACAGGGCATCGGCAAGGGCGACCGGGTCGGCATCTGGGCGCCGAACCGCGCGGAATGGTTTCTGGTGCAGTACGCCACGGCGAAAATCGGCGCGATCCTGGTCAACATCAATCCGGCGTACCGCACCAGTGAACTGGAGTACGTGCTGTGCCAGGCGGGCGTGCGAATGCTCATCGCGGCCGAGCGGTTCAAGTCCTCGGACTACGTGGCGATGATCGAGCAGGTCCGGCCGAACTGTCCGGCGCTGACGCAGGTGCTCGTGCTGGGCACACCGGAGTGGGAGGCGCTGTCGGGCACCGAGACCGACACCGATCGGCTCGTCGAACTGGGCGCGCGGCTTTCCGCCGACGACCCGATCAACATCCAGTACACCTCGGGCACAACCGGTTTCCCGAAGGGCGCCACGCTCAGTCACCACAACATCCTGAACAACGGCTATTTCGTCGGGGAACTGTGCGGATACACCGAGCAGGACCGGATCTGCGTCCCGGTGCCGTTCTACCACTGCTTCGGCATGGTGATGGGCAACCTGGCGAGCACCAGCCACGGTGCCGCTATCGTGATTCCGTCGCTGTCGTTCGATCCGAGAGCGGCCCTGGCGGCGGTCGAAGCCGAGCGCTGCACCTCTCTCTACGGTGTGCCGACGATGTTCATCGACATGCTCGCCGCGCTGGACTCGGCCGCCGCGGACCTGTCCACGCTGCGCACCGGGATCATGGCGGGCTCGCCGTGTCCGGTCGAGGTGATGAAGCGGGTGATCGACCGGATGGGCATGCGCGAGGTCTGCATCTGCTACGGCATGACGGAGACGTCTCCGGTCAGCACCCAGACCCGGCGCGACGACGGCATCGAACGGCGCACCGCCACCGTCGGCCGGGTCGGGCCGCACCTGGAGGTCAAGATCGTCGATCCCGCAACGGGTCTCACGGTGCCGCGCGGCGAACCCGGCGAACTGTGCACCCGAGGCTATTCGGTGATGCTCGGGTACTGGGACGAGCCGGACAAGACCGCCGAGGCCATCGATGCCGCCCGTTGGATGCACACCGGCGACATCGGCGTGATGGACGACGAGGGCTATGTGGCCGTCACCGGCCGGATCAAGGACATGGTCATCCGGGGTGGCGAGAACGTCTACCCGCGGGAGATCGAGGAATTCCTCTACACTCATCCCGACATCCTGGACGCGCAGGTGATCGGTGTGCCGGATCCGAAGTACGGCGAAGAACTGATGGCCTGGATCCGGATGCGCGAGGGCGCAACGCCGTTGGACGCCACGGCCGTGCGCGACTTCGCCGCCGGCAAGCTGGCGCACTTCAAGATTCCCCGCTACGTGCATGTGGTCGAGGAATTCCCGATGACGGTCACCGGCAAGGTCCGCAAGGCGCAGATGCGGGAACTGTCGCGGCGGCTGCTCGGCCTGGACGACAGCTGAGACGAGGGAGGTTCACCTGGGTGTGGACCGCGTGTCAGGCGGCGACGGTAGTGTCTCCGACGTGACGACAGCGCCCGAGACTGCCAGTGCAGAGTCCACACCCGCCGTGCCACGTTCCGACACCGCGGGCCCAGCCAGCGTGAACCGTCGCATCGCCGAGGAACTCGCGGTGCGCGAGACCCAGGTGCGCGCCGCCGTCGAGCTGCTCGACGCGGGCTCGACGGTGCCGTTCATCGCCCGGTACCGCAAGGAGGTCACCGGCGGCCTGGACGACGCGCAGCTGCGCGTGCTCGACGAGCGTCTGCACTACCTGCGCGAACTCGACGAGCGCAGGGCCGCGATCATCGAATCGATCCGGGGCCAGGGCAAACTCGACGACGCTCTGCATCGGCAGCTCCTGCTCGCCGAGACCAAGGCCCGGCTCGAGGACATCTACCTGCCGTACAAGCCGAAGCGGCGCACGAAGGCGCAGATCGCGCGTGAGGCCGGGCACGAGCCGGTGGCCGACGCCCTGATCGAGGATCCGAACACCGACCCGGCGCAGTACACCGCCGAGCAACTCGACGGCGCGCGCGCCATCCTGGTCGAACGTTTCGCCGAGGACGCCGATCTGGTCGGCGAGTTGCGCGAACTGATGTGGAACCGCGGGCAGGTCACCTCGACCGTGCGCGCGGGCAAGGAGGAGGCGGGCGCGAAGTTCGCCGACTATTTCGAGTTCAGCGAGCCGTTCGACAAGCTGCCCTCCCACCGCATCCTGGCGCTGCTGCGCGGCGAGAAGGAGGAGGTGCTCACCCTGCACCTCGAACCGGATACCGAGGAGCCGCAGCCGGGCGAACGCACCGTCTACGAGGGTCGTATCGCCACTCGCTTCGGCATCGCCGACCGGGGCCGCCCCGCCGACTCCTGGCTGCTGGACACGGTGCGCTGGGCTTGGCGGACCAAGCTGCAGGTCAGCCTCGGCATCGACACCAGGATGCGGTTGCGGCAGGCGGCGGAGAAGGACGCGGTGGACGTGTTCGCCGCGAATCTGCGCGATCTGCTGCTCGCCGCCCCCGCGGGCACCCGCACGACGATGGGTCTGGACCCCGGCTACCGCACCGGCGTGAAAGTGGCGGTGGTCGACGCCACCGGCAAGGTGGTCGCCACCGAGGTGATCTACCCGCATAAACCGCAGGGCCAGACCGAGAAGTCGCTCGCGGTGCTCGGCGCGTTGGTGGCCCGATTCGGCGTGGAACTCATCGCCATCGGCAACGGCACCGCCTCGCGCGAGACCGACGCCCTTGCCGCCGAATTGATCTCGCGCATCCCGGAGAACAAGCCCACCAAGATCGTGGTCTCCGAGGCGGGCGCTTCGGTGTACTCCGCCTCGGCCTACGCCTCGCAGGAGCTGCCCGAGCTGGACGTGTCGCTGCGCGGCGCGGTGTCGATCGCGCGCCGGCTGCAGGACCCGCTGGCCGAACTGGTGAAGATCGATCCGAAGTCCATCGGCGTCGGCCAGTACCAGCACGACGTGTCCGAATCGCTGCTGGCCCGTTCGCTGGGCGCGGTGGTCGAGGACGCGGTGAACGCGGTCGGCGTGGACGTGAACACCGCCTCGGTGCCGCTGCTGTCGCGGGTCTCCGGCATCGCCGGGTCGGTGGCGGAGAGCATCGTGGCGCACCGGGATCAGAACGGCCCGTTCCGCAGCAGGACCGCGCTGCTCGACGTCCCGCGGCTGGGCCCGAAGGCGTTCGAACAGTGCGCGGGCTTCCTGCGCATTCGCGGCGGCGACGATCCGCTGGACACCTCCGCGGTGCACCCGGAGGCGTATCCGGTGGTGCGGCGCATCCTCGAATCGACGGGACGCGGCATCGCGGAGATCATCGGCAACACCACGGCGCTGCGCTCGCTGCGCGCGGGCGATTTCACCGACGAGCGCTTCGGTGTCCCGACCGTCACCGACATCATCGCCGAGCTGGAGAAGCCGGGGCGCGACCCGCGTCCGGAATTCAAGACCGCTGAGTTCGCCGCGGGCGTGGAGAAAGTCGCCGACCTGAAGCCGGGCATGGTGCTCGAGGGCGTGGTGACCAACGTGGCCGCCTTCGGCGCGTTCGTCGACGTGGGCGTGCACCAGGACGGCTTGGTGCATGTCTCGGCCATGTCGCACAACTTCGTCAAGGATCCGCGCGAAGTGGTCAAGTCCGGCGACGTCGTGAAGGTGAAGGTGCTCGAGGTGGACGTCGCGCGCCAGCGCATCGGTCTGTCCCTGCGCCTGGACGACGAACCCGGCACGCCCGCCAAGGGCGGCGACAACCGGCAGCGCGGTCAAGGCGGCGGCCGATCCGGTGGAGGCGATCAGCGGCAGCGGCAGAATGGTCAGAACAGGCAGCAGGGCCAGAACCGCAATCAAGGACAGGGGCGTGGCGGCAATCAGCGCAGGAACGCGCCGGCACCTAGCGGCGCGATGGCGGACGCCTTGCGCAGGGCGGGTTTCGGCCAGTAGCCCGGTCCGCAGGAGGAAGTAGCGGCCATGCGACGGTGGCTCCACGAGGACGTGATCGCCCAAGGGCGGCTGCCGTTGCTGTGCTTCCTGCTCGGATTCATCGTCGGATTCCTGTTCATCCGCCTCAGCGTCCGGCTGATCCGCGCGCGGGTGCGCTGGTGGCCGGGCAACCTGCGGGCCGGTGACACGCACATCCACCACATGGTGTTCGGGGTGATCCTGCTGCTGTCCTCCGGCGTCGGCATGGTCGCCCAGTACGAGAGCGCCGACACCGCCACGGGCAGCATCCTCGCCGCGCTGTTCGGCGTGGGCGCCGCTCTGGTGCTCGACGAATTCGCGCTGATCTTCTATCTGCGCGACGTGTATTGGGAGGAGCAGGGGCGGACATCGGTGGACGCGGTGTTCGTCGCGCTCGCCGTGACAGGATTGCTGCTGCTGGGCTTCCATCCGCTGTGGCTGCTGGACATCAACGATTTCCGGCGGGATCCGAGCCTGGAGGTCCGCTCCTTCGTCGTCGTGTTCGCCGTGGTCAACCTCGCTCTCGCCGCCATCGTGATCGCCAAAGGGAAGATCTGGACCGGCCTGTTCGGCATGTTCTTCCTGCCGTTGCTGGTCGTCGGTGCGCTGCGGCTGAGCCGCCCTGGCGCGCCCTGGGCGCGCTGGCGTTACGGCGACCGCAGGCGCCTGAGGTACCGGGCCATCGTCCGGGAACGGCGATACCGTCGCCCGGTCATCCGCGCCAAGATCTTCGTGCAGGATCTGGTCGCCGGAAAACCGGACGTCGAGCACGTCCGCACGGCGGCGGAGGCGGAACTCACCCGTACGGTTGTGCCCGCCCCGCCCGCTCCGCACCGCGACCATTCGTTCTGGCACTCCGACCACGGCTCGCCGCGTACGCCCGGCCCGCCGCCTGTCCAGGACGCGATCTCCGGCGAACAGCACCGCTGACGAACGCTCAGCGGAGGGGTCGGCCGGCAACGTGCCGTGCGCGGCGGGGGATGATCGGGGTCGCGTGAGATTGCCGGAAGCCTCTGTGTCGCGTAACCCGTAAATGGTTCTGTCGCAGGACATTTTTCGATCGACGGTGGCTATGCGTATACGTATACTGCGTTCATGTTGGATCCGCTCAGCCTTGCGGTCGGCGCCGGCCTCGTCGGTGTCGGCTGGGTATGTGGTCGATTCGTGCCTCGGCGAGGCCGGGCGGGGAAGGAGCTTCGCGCACGCTGCGGTTGTGGTCACGACCTGGCACTGCACGACCGCTCCTCGGGCGCTTGTCACGCCGAGATCTCCCGCAAAGGCATCCACGGCCTGCGTGAGTGGGTCGGTTGCAACTGCCGCCGCTACACCGGCCCGATTCCGCTCGAAGAAGTGTTCGCCTCGCCCATACTCCCGCCGGAGTCGTGAACCGATCGCACCGCCTCGGGCGTAACGTGAAGAGACCGCCGACTCGCCACCACCAGGGTCGATTTCTTCCACGGCGCGCCGATCTGGCACAATGCTCAGGTTGCCCTGGGTGGTTGTCGACCCGGCGCATCCCATTGATCGGAGCATGAACCGGCCGAGCACGCCAAGTGCCGCCAGGGTCCTCTGTTCGCGCGAAACCATAAGGATGGAAATGAACACCCTTGACTTCGTCGACGAGAAGTCGCTGCGCAGCGACGTCCCCGAGTTCCGGCCGGGCGACACGCTGAACGTGCACGTGAAGGTCATCGAAGGCTCGAAGGAGCGCATCCAGGTCTTCAAGGGCGTCGTGATCCGTCGCCAGGGTGGTGGCATCCGCGAGACCTTCACCGTCCGCAAGGTGTCGTTCGGTGTCGGCGTCGAGCGCACCTTCCCGGTGCACAGCCCGAACATCGACCACATCGATGTCGTGACCCGCGGTGATGTCCGTCGCGCCAAGCTGTACTACCTGCGCGACCTGCGTGGCAAGGCCGCCAAGATCAAGGAAAAGCGCTGAGTTAGCTTTTCGGCACAACAGATCTTCCTCAGCCCGGCATCGGACCTCGGTTTCGCTGCCGGGCTAATCTGTTCGGCGTGGCAGACGAAAGTGGGTCGGTATCGGTGTCCGAATCGGGCGACGAGAGTACGCGGGCGGGTCGCGCCAAGCGGCGATCGAAGAAGAAGCAGCGGCCGTTCTGGCAGGAATTGCCGATCCTCATCGTGATCGCCGCGGTGATCGCCGCGCTGATGGTTACCTTTGTCGGTCGGCCGTACGTGATTCCCTCGGAGTCGATGGAAACCACGTTGCACGGATGCGCCGGATGCACCGGCGACCGCATCTACGTGCAGAAGCTGAGCTACTACTGGGGCGACCCGCAACCGGGCGACGTGGTCGTGTTCGTCGGCCCGCCGTCATGGAACACCCGCTACCAGTCGATCCGCTCGGACAATCCCGCGGTCCGTGGCGTGCAGAACTTCTTCTCCTTCTTCGGCTTGGTGCCGCCGGACGAGAACGATCTGGTGAAGCGCGTCATCGCGGTCGGCGGCCAGACCGTGGAGTGCTGCGACCCGCAGGGGCGGGTCATCGTGGACGGCAAGCCGCTGGACGAGCCGTACGCCCGGTACCTCGCCCCGTACGTGCCCGGCCAGCCCTACAACGCGTCCGGCGGCCGCGAGTTCAAGCCCGTGAAGGTGCCCGAAGGGCATCTGTGGGTGATGGGCGACAACCGCAACCAGTCCGCCGACTCCCGCGCCCACATCACCGACGAACTGCAGGGCACCATCCCCGTGGAGAACGTCCGCGGCAAGGCGGTGTTCAAGATCTGGCCGCCCGGACGGATCGGTCCGGTGCACTCGGAGAATCCCCAGCAGAACTGATCACGCGAGGCGCTGGATAATTGAACGGTGGGGCAAGGTCGAGTGCCGGTGGGTAACGGTTGGCCGCCGCGTGTGGTGATGCGCAGGGCCGGAGGATTGCGCACGCTCGAGGCGGCGTTGATCCGCAGTGGTCTGGGGCCGGTCGCGGGTGTCGACGAGGCGGGGCGCGGCCCCTGCGCGGGACCACTGGTGGTGGCGGCGTGCCTGCTGGCCCCGAAGGCCTACGACAGGCTGGCCGGCCTCGACGACTCCAAGAAGCTCACCGAGGCCACTCGCGAAGAGCTGTATCCGGTGATCGTCCGTCTGGCACTCGCTTATCAGGTCGTCGTGATCCCGGCCTGGGAGATCGACTCGATCGGCATCCACGTCGCCAATATCGAGGGGATGCGCCGCGCCGTGGCCGGGCTCCGGCGCACTCCCGGCTACGTGCTGACCGATGGGTTCCGGGTGCCCGGCATACCGGTGCCTTCGCTGCCGGTGATCGGCGGCGACGGTGCGGCGGCCTGCATCGCGGCGGCCAGCATCCTGGCCAAGGTCACCAGGGACCGCATCATGGTCGAGCTGGACGGGCGGTTCCCCGGCTACGGATTCGCCGCCCACAAGGGCTACAACACGCCCGAGCACACCGCCGCGTTGCAACGTCTCGGCCCGAGCAGCGAGCACCGGCGCTCCTGGCGCAACGTACGCGAAGCCGCCGGGTTGCGCCCGGTCGCGGCGGCGGCCGATGTCGCGGACGCCGTACTGGCCGAGGGCTTGGACGAGGCGCTGTCGGAGCAGTTTCCGAACGGGCGTACGGCTGGCCGAGTAGCTACCGATGCAGCGCATGCGCGATGATGTCACCACACGACGCGATGCGGCGAGAAGGAGGACGTCCCACCCGATGAGTGCCGAGGACCTCGAGAAGTACGAAACCGAGATGGAGCTCTCGCTGTATCGCGAGTACAAGGACATCGTCGGTCAGTTTTCGTACGTGGTGGAGACCGAGCGCCGCTTCTACCTGGCCAATTCCGTGGAGCTGCGGCCGCAGAACGCGGACGGCGAGGTGTACTTCGAGGTGCGGATGAGCGACGCGTGGGTCTGGGACATGTACCGCCCGGCCCGCTTCGTCAAGCACGTCCGGGTCATCACCTTCAAAGACGTCAACATCGAGGAGCTGGAGAAGCCGGACCTGCGCTTGCCCGAGTGAGCCCGCCCGGCGTTCTGCACAGCGACTCGGTTATCAACAGGTTTTCCGATTCCCCAGGTCGGCTGGCGCTGACCTGATCCGGCTGCGGCGCACGCTGGCCGGGTGACGGACAAACAGGCGCTCGGCGCGCACGGGGAGGAATTAGCGGCGGACTTTCTGCGCGCCGCGGGGATGGAAATCGTCGCCAGGAACTGGCGGTGCCGATACGGCGAGCTCGATCTGATCGCCCGCGACGGGGATGTGACCGCCTTCGTCGAGGTCAAGACCCGCTCCGGGCTGGGCTACGGCACACCCGCGGAGTCGGTCACCTTCGCCAAGCGGCAGCGGATCCGGCGGCTGGCGCTGCTGTGGCTGGCCGAGCAGGACGGACCGTGGCGGCGCATCCGGTTCGACGTGGTGTCGGTGCTGGTGGCGCGGGGGCGTACACCGGTCATCGACCATCTCGAGGCGGTGTTCTGAATGGCGCTGGGGCGGGCGCACTCGGTCGCCGTCACCGGCGTGGACGGTCTGCTCGTCGAGATCGAGGCAGATATCGGACAGGGCCTGCCATCGGTCCACCTGGTCGGGCTTCCCGACACCGCGTTGCAGGAATCCCGTGACCGGATCCGCTCCGCGGTGGCGAACTCGGGGGAGAAGTGGCCCGACGGCCGGGTGGTTCTCGCGCTGTCGCCCGCGACACTGCCGAAGCTGGGCAGCGTGTACGACTTGGCGCTCGCGATCGCCGTGCTGGACGCGTCCGGCTCGGTGCCCTCCGAACGGCTCGCGAAGACGGTGCTGCTCGGCGAACTCGCGCTGGACGGACGGGTGCGGCGAGTGCGCGGCATCCTGCCCGCCGTGCTCGCCGCGCGCAGGGCGGGCTGGTCGACCGTCGTGGTGCCCGCGGTGACCCTGGCGGAGGCCGGGCTCGTCGAGGGCATCGAGGTCTTCGGGGCGCGCAGTTTGCGCGCGGTGGTGGCCTGGTTGCGCGGGGAAGGCACGCTCGACGAGCCGGACGGCGACCTGCCGGACACGGTGCGCCACGGCGGCGATCTGAGCGAGGTGGTGGGGCAGGAAGAAGCCCGCTGGGCTTTGGAGGTGGCCGCGGCGGGCGGGCACCACCTGCTGCTGACCGGGCCGCCCGGCATCGGCAAAACCATGCTGGCCCAACGTCTTCCTGGGCTGCTGCCACCGCTCACGGAGACCGAGGCGCTGGAGGTCACCGCCATCCACTCCATGGCGGGCACACTCGCAGGCGATCACCCGTTGGTCACCGCGCCGCCGTTCGTCGCCCCGCACCACTCGACCTCGGTGACCGCGATGATCGGCGGCGGATCGGGGACCGCGAGGCCGGGCGCGGTCAGCCGAGCCCACCGCGGTGTTCTGTTCCTCGACGAATGTGCCGAGCTCGGCACGAAAGTGCTGGAAGCGATGCGAACGCCGTTGGAAGAAGGGGAAGTGCGCATCGCCCGGCGCGACGGTGTCGCGCGGTACCCGGCCCGCTTCCAGCTGGTGCTGGCGGCCAATCCGTGCCCATGTGCTCCGGCGCGCGACGTCGACTGCATCTGCGCGCCGCTGGCTCGCCGTCGCTATCTCGGCAAATTGTCCGGTCCGCTGATGGACCGGATCGACATCTGGGTGCGGATGCACGGGCAGTCCGGCGCGGCGTTCAGCACCGATGCGGCCGAGAGCAGCGAGGTGGTCCGCGGCCGGGTCGCCGTCGCACGGCGCGCTGCCGCCGACCGGTGGCGCGAATACGGATGGCTCACCAACGCTGAGGTTCCCGGCCACATCCTGCGTCAACGATTCCGGTTGCCGCGCGAATCGCTCGCTCCGGTCGAGGCCGCGTTGCGCCTCGGTCGCATGTCCGCGCGGGGTGCCGACCGAGCCATCCGCGTCGCGTGGACCATATGCGATCTGCGCGGCGGCGAGCTGCCCTCGGCGCAGGACGTACTGTCCGCGTTGAACTTCCGTCAGCGGGGTGCGCAATGAGTGCGACAGTGCCGCCCGAAGGCGCGGACGACCTGCCTGTGGCCGCCGATGTGCCTACCGCCGGGGATGTGGCTGGGGTCGTGGATGTGCTTGCGTGTGCGAACGCAACTGCAGCCGACAGCGGGTGTGTGGCCGGCGATGTATCCACCGCCGAGGACGGGCCTCGGGTTGCGGACGTGCTTGCGGGCGCGGACGTAGTTGCAGCCGATAGGGCGTGTGTGGCAGTCGATGTGCCTGCCGCCGAGGATGTGGCTGGGGGCGCGGACGTGATTGCGGGCGCGAACGCAACTGCAGCCGACAGTGCGCCTGTGGCCGCCGATGCGCCCGCGGTGGTGGACATGCCTCGAAGCATTGATTTATCCGGCGTCGTGAATCTGCCAGCGATCGTCGGCGCCCCTGTGGTCTTCGGGGCAATGGCGGGGGCCCACATGCGCGCAGCCGCAGATTCGCCTGCAGTCGCCGAGGTGGTTGTTCCTGGTGTCGGACAGGCGCGTGAGGCCGTGGACGTGCCCGCATCAATAGATCTGCCTGCCCGGGCGGGTTTGTCCGTGGTTGTAGACGTGGCTGGGAATGCCGAAGGGCGCGACGTGGATGTGCCTGCCGTCGTCGAGGTGCCCGCGATGGTGGCGGTCTCTGGAGTCGGGGACTCGAGTGCAGGCGCGGATCGCTCTGTGCTCGCGGAGGTGGCTGCTACGGCGAACGGAGTACCGGTTGTCGAGACGCCGGCAGCGGCGGGCGTTCCTGGGGTCGTAGATGCGCCTGCGGTGGTTGGTGTGCCCGTGAGCGGAGCGGGATCGTCGTCCGGTGAATGCGACGACCCGCGGCTCGCGTGGGTGTATCTGTCGCGGGTGGTGCAGGGGCCGTGTGCTCCGCTGTCGGCGCTCATCGAGTCGGTCGGGGTTGTCGAGGCGGCCCGTGCCGTGCGGGAGTGCGCGTTGCCCGAGCCGCTTCGCGGTCCCACGGCGCAGCGGCGTGACATCGATCTCGCGGCGCGGGATCTCGAGACCGTCGAGCGGATCGGCGGGCGCGTGGTGACGCCGGACGATCCGGAATGGCCCGCATGGCGCATGCTCGGTCTCGCCCAGCTCGAGCCGGGCAAGGATCGCGACGGCGCGGTACCGCTGGTGTTGTGGGTACGTGGCCCGCGCTCGTTGCTGGAATCCAGTGAACGCGCGGTGGCGGTGGTCGGTGCGCGGTGCAGCACCGGCTACGGAAACCGGGTCACGGGGGAGATCGCGGGCGACCTCGCCGCGCAGGGGTGGACCATCGTGTCCGGAGCGGCGTTCGGTATCGACGGCATGGCGCACCGGGCAGCGCTGGCGGTGGAAGGCCCCACGATCGCCGTGCTGGCCTGCGGCATCGACCGGCCCTATCCGGTGCAGCACGAACGCCTGCTGGCCGATATAGCCGAATCAGGTTTGGTCGTCAGCGAATACCCGCCCGGCGTCACCGCACAGAAGCATCAGTTCCTGGCCCGGAACCGCTTGATCGCCGCTCTCGCCGACGGCGTGATCGTCGTCGAGGCGGGCCTGCGCAGCGGCGCGCGCAACACCGTCAAATGGGCACGCCGCATGGGTCGTCCCGCCTTGGCCGTGCCGGGTCCGGTGACCTCGGCCGCTTCGGTGGGCTGTCACCGCATGATCCGCGACGGCGAAGCCCTGCTGGTGACCCGAGCCGAAGAAGTCGTCGACGAGGCCGGACCGTTGCGGCTGTCGATCCCCGCGGCGGCAGCGGGCGGCAATCCGGGGGATCAGCTGACCGAAGACGACGCGCTGGTCTTCGCGGCGCTGCCGAGAATCGGCTCACGACTGCCACTGGAGGTCGCCCGGCAGTGCGGATTGTCGCTTCCGGTGGTCCGTGCGACTTTGTCCGCTCTCGAATTGGCGGGTCTGGTGTCCAGTGACGAAAGCGGTTGGCACCGAACGGTACGGGGTCGATGAGCGGGTTCGGCGCGGTCGCTTGCCATCCGGACCACGGGTGGGGACGGTGGAGGCATGGACGAACTGCCCGAAGACCTGGAAGCGCTGCTGACGGAGTACGGCAGGCATCTGCTGCTCGGGCGCAACCGCTCGGAGCACACGGTGCGCGCGTATCTGGGGGACGCGCGATCCTTGCTGGAGCATCTGTACGCGCGATCGGCGGATTCGGCGATTCGCGAACTGGACCTGATGTTGCTGCGTTCGTGGCTGGCCCGGCAAGCCGCCGCGGGTGCGGCGCGCACGACCGTGGCCCGGCGGGCGTCATCGGCGCGCACGTTCACCGCGTGGCTCACCCGGACCGGCCGGCTGCCTGTCGATCCCGGACTGCGTTTGGGGTCGCCGAAGGCGCATCGCGTGCTGCCCGCCGTACTCGGGCGGCAACAGGCGCTCGGTGCCATGGACGCGGCGGAATCCGGTGCCGCGCAGCGCGATCCGATGGCGCTGCGCGATCGGGCGATCGTGGAATTGCTGTACGCCACCGGTATCCGGGTCAGCGAGTTGTGCGGGCTGGACATCGAAGACGTGGACCGCGAGCGGCGCGTGGTGCGGGTGCTCGGCAAAGGCAACAAGGAGCGCTCGGCGCCGTTCGGCACGCCCGCCGACGAGGCGGTAGGCAACTGGCTGCGCTACGGACGCCCCGCTTTCGCCACCGCGGACTCGGGTCGAGCGCTGCTGCTCGGCCGCCGCGGCAGGCGCTTGGATCAGCGCCAGGCCAGAACCGTTGTGCACGAGGTGGTCTCGGCCATCCCCGGCGCACCGGACCTGGCGCCGCACGGTCTGCGGCACACCGCGGCGACCCACCTCCTCGAGGGCGGTGCCGACCTGCGCGTGGTCCAGGAACTCCTCGGACACGCAAGCATGGCCACCACTCAGCTCTACACCCACGTCTCCATCGACCGTCTCAAGAAGGTGCACGACCAGGCTCACCCCCGCGCCTGACCCGCTCGTGGGGCGGTGGCGGCGACGGGGCGTAGTGCGTGCACGTTGGTTTCGCCGATACCCAAGTGATCGGTCCGGGTGAGGGCCGAGCGAACGAGTGCATGCAGCTCACCTTCGGCGACGCGGCGTCCATCGGCTTCGGCCCTTTGGGGTCACGCGGAGACGGCGGCATCTTGAAGGCGACGACAAATAGCCCGGCTGTCGATGCCAATCACGGTGTCGGCAACCGGTCGGATGGCCGGGCACGCTGTCCTCCGGTACCGCCAGCGGGCGCGCACGTGCACAGTGCGCCGGGCCCATGCTTTGGCCTGTTGGAGCGCGTGCGGCCCGTGGCGTGCCGCTGGGCCTGCCGGGAGGGCGGTGGTCCGTGTGTTGGCCTGCTGGAGCATGTGCGAGTGTGGGCGGCCCGTGGCGCGCCGCTGGGCCTGCTGGAGTGTGCGTGAAGTCGCGCCGTTCGTGTGTTGGCCTGCTGGAGCGTGTGCGAGTGCTGGCGGCCCGTGCTGGCCATCCTGGAGTGTGTGCGTGGGGGCGGCGGTTCGTGCGTAGCCTGCTGGAGTGTCTGGGGGGCGGCGGTTCGTGTGTTGGCCTGCTGGAGCGTGGGCGAGTGCTGGCGCCCCGTGCTGGCCATCCTGGGGTATGCGTGGGGCGGCGGTTCGTGTGTTGGCCTGCTGGAGCGTGTGCGAGTGCTGGCGGCCCGTGCTGGCCATCCTGGAGTGTGTGCGTGGGGGCGGCGGTTCGTGCGTAGCCTGCTGGAGTGTCTGGGGGCGGCGGTCCGTGCCTTGCCCTGCCTGAGCGTGTGCGTGTGTTGGCGGCTAGTGCCCTTGGCTTGCTGGAGTGTGTGGGGGCGGCGGTTCGTGCGTGGGCCTGCTGGAGAGTGTGGGTGAGGGAGGCGTGGCCTGTGCGTTGGCCTACCGGAGTGTGGGCGGCCGGTGCTCTTGGCCTGCTGGACTGTGTGCGACGAGTGTGGGCGGGGCCAGTGCCTTAGCCTGCCTGCCTGCCTGCCTGCCGGCGCGTGTGCGTGGGAGGCCGTGTGGGCTTTATCGAGTGAGCCGCATCCATTTTGCTCGTCGCGCCCCTGCCGAACCCGCATCTTCGCAGTGCGGTCGCCGGTTCCGCCCAGGCGGCGCGCGCCGGGACACCCGGCATCGTCGCAGGCCGCGATCTCCCGGACAAAGGGAGTGAGCGGACAAGCGACAACATCCGCGACCCGTCACGGGCTGACGTAGTAATGCACCCGCGCCTCTTGTCCATCCGAGGTATGCCAACCGCCGAGCCCGCTGTACACCTGCCGCCAACCGTGCCGCTCGTACATCGCAATCGCCGCCGCACTGTCGGAGGCCACGGTGAGTACAGCACGGTGCCCCAGGCTCGCGGCCATGCGCGCAGTCGCGGTCAGCAACTGCGAACCCACTCCAACCCGGCGCGCGGCCGGGACGACATACAGCCGGATCACCGAGACGACAGTCTCCGCGCCGACCGATTCGCGCACGACCTCCGGCATTCCGCCGCCCGTGCCGAGTCCGGCGTGCCCGACCACCGCTCCGTCGTGTTCGGCGACAAGGGCCGCGAGGAGTTTGGGCGGCGACAGCCAGCCTGCCGGGTTCGCAGGCCACACGTCCGGATACCGATCGCTGTCGTGGACGTGCCGCAGTGCCGCGGCGCAGGCGTCGAGATCACCCTCGGTGCGCGGTCGAATGATGACGCTCATCTCGACCATTCTTACTGCCCCACGCTGGAGGCAGCATTATTCAGACCGATCGGTTGGATTTCCGTTCATTGTCGTGCACTGCGGTCCGGTACTGCCTCGCTCGCGCAGCGAAGTAGTCGAATACGCATGTGATCGGCGTTGAGAAAGGGCACCCTTGAAGTAGCGAATCAGTGCCCGCAGTTCACGGCGTACTTCGAGTGGGAAGACGAGCGATGTCTACGTCCAGCGGACCGGAGGCCCTGCGTCGCGAACTGTACCCACTGGTGGGGCAGTCCGCGTGGCGACGCTCGGCCATCGCTTCCGCCTCGCCGCAGCCCGCCGCACCGGACGGGGCGCGGGAGATCTCCCTCGACGGCGGCGCGTCCAGGATGACGATCGGGCGCTCCGTCGCCGCCGACATCATCGTGACTTCCGACCCGACCGTGTCCCGGCTGCACGCCATTCTCGAGCGGGTGGGCGGATGCTGGACCATCGTCGACGACGGATTGTCCAAGAATGGGACATTCGTCAATGGCGAACGTGTGGGCGGTCGGCGGAAGCTCGGTTCCGGCGACATGATTCGCGTGGGTCGATCGGTATTCGTCTTGCGGGTCGACGAGTCCTTCGACGAGGAAATGACTCTCGCCCATTCACCACTGCCGACACGAAACTCCCTTACCCCGGCCCAGTACGTGGTTCTCGAGGCTCTGTGTCACCCGTACGACGCGCGCGACGCGTACTCGTACCCTGCCTCCAACCGGCAGATCGCGGACAATTTGTGTCTGAGTCTGTCCACGGTGAAGACGCATATGCGGGCGCTGTTCCGGATATTCCAGGTCGAAGCCTTACCCCCGAACCAGAAGAGGCTGTTCCTGGTCGAACGCGCTATCGAATTCGGCATCATCACCGACCAGGAGAGGTAAGGCTCCGGCTGGGAACGAAATGAAATCCGTCAGATCGGCTGAAAACCGGACCCTGCCCCGCCGCGTGCATTCACGTCCGCGACGACCGCGGTGATGTCGGCGCCGAGTTCCGGTCCGAGGCACGGCACCGCCAAGTAACCGTTGACCATGCCGACGAGCGTCGTTCCGACGACGAGCGGAGCGCCCGAATCTCCCTCGGCGACACATGTTTGGCTCCACGTCGAATTGCCGCCCGTCAACATATCGCCGTAGGCAGGCCCGCAGGTCCGGCCGGTGGTCCTGCCTTCCTTGCAGACGGTGTCCGGGAATCGAGCCGGCCCGCCCAGGCCGGTGATGGTGGTTCCGCCCACTTGGTTGACCGGCGTCACCTTCCCCGGATCGAATTCGATGACGGCGTAGTCCATGTCGTTGTTGGCGTAGACGATGGTGCCGAGGGTGCCGGCGTCGCGATCGTTCTCCGAGACGATGGCGGCATTCGCCCCACCACAATGCCCCGCCGTGAACCCGACCAGCCGACCACCGGAGTCGCGTCCGATCGTGGTCAGAGTGCAGATGTTCTGACCGCCGACGACGATGCCGGAGCCGCCACCCAGAACGGATGGCGTCGCGGCCTGCGCGGTCCCAGGTGCTCCGAACGGCGCTGTCAGCGCGGCGAATGCCGCCGCAGCGCCCACGAGTTTCCTGAACTTGGTCATCCGGTAATTCAACCGCACTTGTCCGTGCGTCACCGTCGATTCCCAGATGTTCACGTGGCAGGGATACGGCTCTAAACGAATTTCTTCATCGGGACAGGAATCGATGGTCAGAAGTGATGCGCCTCGGGTCTACGCCCGAGGCGCACTCGTGTTCGACGAGCTTATGACGAAACGCGATCAGGCGGCGCAAATGGCCACGGCAACCGCATTGGCCACCGGCGGAAGCAGCAACAGAGGAGCGCAGAAAATGCCCAGCGGCCAAATCAGGCCCAGTGTCGCGGGCTCGACCTGGACAGGTACCGGATGGTCCGCCACTTGCACCGGTCCCGGTGCTACGTCCGGGGCTGCAGAAGCGAAACCTGACCCGAGGGCGATGATCGGTGCGAGCGCTACCGCCGCCGCCGTTACGCGCATTTTGTTCGTGATCATGATGTCTCCAGTGGTTGATTGCTTCACCAGCCCTCGTTTGTTGAAGGCCTCAGTGTGAACACACAACCAACTCTGCTCGGAGCAAGCGCAAGAGGCCATCAGCCTCCGGGTCGGAATCATTCATACCGGAGGAGGCGAGAAGACATCGGAATCGCTATTCTGCGCAAACGAATGTGGCGTCGAATCAGGCGGCCCGCCGAAACGATCAGCCGTGCGCGACCGCAGCGGGATCCGGCTGCTCGGCCGGTTGCGGACGCCGGGCGCGCAGCAGCACCGCGCCGAGCGCAGCGGCGGCGATGCTGAATCCGGCGCTGATCCACGCGCCCGTGGACATAGCGGCGGTGAAGGCGTCCTTGGCGGGCTCGACGTAGCCGAGCTGGAAGGCGGCGCCGATGGATTCACGCGCCGTGTCGGGCGCGTCGGCGGGCATGTTCGAGGTGAACACACCGGCCAGCACGCTACCGAGGACGGCGATGCTGATCGCCATGCCGACTTGCTGGATCGTGTCGTTCATCGCGGAGCCGACACCGGCGTGCTCCAGCGGAATGGCGCTCATGATGGCCGCGTAGGCGGCCGGACCCGCCAAGCCGCCGCCCACACCCATCACCAGCATGCTGACCAGCACCCAGAGATATCCGCTCCCGAGCGCGAGGACGCCGAAGGCCACTCCCATGACGAGCAGGCCGGACACGACGAGTGTCTTATTGCTCAGCGTCTTGCCGAGCGTCGCGCCGAGGCCGTTGCAGACCGCGGCGGCCACGGCGTACGGGAGCAACGCCAGTCCGGCCTTCATCGGGCCGTAGCCGAGTACGAACTGCAAGTACTGAGTGAGCATCAGCATGACCGCACCCATGCCGAAGACCATCAGCAACAGGGTGAAACATGTACCGGTGAAATCGCGGCTGCGGAACACCGCCAACGGCAGCATCGGATGTGCCGAACGGCTCTCCCAGATGACGAAGGCGGTCGCCGCGACAGCGGCCAGCGCGAGCACGCCGAAGTTCCATTCCCGTTCGATGATCACGTAGACCGTGGCGCTCAGCGCCACGACGGACAGGACGACGCCGACGAGATCGACCGGTCGCTGCTCACCGGTGGTCTCCGGCATCAGCACGACGGCCGCGATGATCGCGAGCGCCGCCACCGGGATATTGAGCAGGAAGACCGACCCCCACCAGTAGTGCTGGAGCAGGAAGCCGCCCAGCGTGGGACCGGCGACGATGCCGACCATGGAGACCGTCGACCACGCCGCCATCGCCGTGCGCCGTTCGTCCTCGGCGAAGCTGGTCATCAGGATCGACAGCGTCGACGGCATCAACAGCGACCCACCGACGCCCATCGCGACGCGGGCGGCCACGACCTGCCACGGTTCGGTCGCCAGTACGGCGGCCAGCGAGGCCATCCCGAACACGGCGAGCCCGGTGATCAGCGCTCGTCGCCTGCCGAACCGGTCGGACAAGCTGCCCGCGGTGAGCAGGAGCCCGGCGAAGACCAGCACGTAGGCGTCCAGGATCCACTGGACATCCGACGGTGTCGCGCCCAGTTCCCGGATCAGCGAGGGGATGGCGAGATTCAGCACGGTGCTGTCGAGCATCAGCACCAGCAAGGACAGACAGAGGACCCCCAGGACCCACCAGCGCCGGGGGTCTCGCACAATGTTCGATTCCACTCGCACAGCGTACGAGAAACTCGAACAGCGTGCGAGCGATTATAAGATCGTGTTGTGACCAAGCAGTTCGCGTCGGTATGGACCAAGCAGCCGCGCCAGCCCAAATCGCCCGGGCTGCGCCGCGAGCAGATCATCGCGGCGGCCGTCGAGATTCTCGACGCCGAGGGGCTGGAGTCGCTGAGCATGCGCAAGCTCGGCGCGAAACTGGGTGCGGGGGCGACCAGTCTCTACTGGCACGTCTCCAACAAGGACGAGTTGCTGGAATTGGTGCTCGACGAGTTCTGGGGTCTGGTCCGGACCCCGGAGCCCGAGGAGGCGTCCTGGCGTGAACTGCTGAACACCTTCGCCTACAACTTGCGCGCGTCCATCAGGGAGCACCCATGGATGGCGTCGCTGGTCGGGCAACTGCCGAGCATCGGCCCCAACTCGCTGCGTCTGAGCGATCGGCTGCGCCGCGCGTTCGTCCGGGCGGGTTTTCATGGCGTGGACATCTATCTGGCGAGCGGCACGGTGATGTGTTTCGTCTTAGGCCAGGTGATTCCGGAGATCGCATGGGACAAGGTATCCGAGGGGATGGAGATCGACGCCGACGGCGTGCTGCGCGTGATGCAGGACGTGGCCGGCGACTATCCCGAGATGCTGGCGGACTATCGGGCGACCGTGCCGACCGACCAGGAGGCCGGGCGTGCGATGGCGTTCGACTTCGGCTTGCTCTGCGTCCTCGATGGCCTGGAAGCTCGCCTGCGCAACCTGCGGGAACCCGGGCAAGAGTCGCGGGCGGCGGGATCGCCCGTGGGTGACGCTGAACAAACGTGAAACAGGTTCTCGATAGTTGAAACGGGCTGAAAATCGGGATTGTGCCGATAAATTGAAACGTGTTCTATAGACGTGATCCGGTACCGGATCACGCATGGCCACGCGGCGCGCCCGAGCGCCGATGCGCAGAAAGGCGTCTGACGTGAGCACGCACACCGTTCTCGGCCGAGAGGTGCGCATGCCGGTCCGCATCCGGCTCGCGCACGCGTTCATGGCCACCTATCTGGTGCCCGCTGAACGGGCGCAGCGCCTCATCGACTACTCCGGCTTGGGGATTCTCCGGCTCCCGGGCGGGCGGGCGATGTGCACGCTGGTCTTCGTCGACTACGTCGACGGCGATCTGGGTCCGTACAACGAGTTCGGCGTCTCGTTCATGGTGCGCCACCACACCGCGGGGGCGCCCTCCGGAATCGGCGACCTGCGGGCGCTGGTGACCGGGCAGGCCGGCGTGTTCATCCACAAGCTGCCGGTGGACGGCGAGTTCACTTTGGCCGCAGGGCGCGGCATCTGGGGCTTTCCGAAGGAACTCGCCGAATTCGTCGTCGATCACGACGGCCGGACGCGCAGCGGCGCGCTGCACCAGGACGGGCAGCTCATCGCCGATCTCACGGTGCGGCCGGGATTCGCGACCCCGAACGGTCGCGCCGCGGCGTCCTCGTTCGACGCCTACTCGCACATCGACGGCGTCACTCGCTGCACGCGCTGGGAGATGCGGCCTTCCGGCATGCGTGCGCGTCTCGGCGGGGCGGAGCTGACGCTGGGCGACCATGCGATCGCCGCGGAACTCCGGTCGCTCGGCCTGCCGCGGCGTGCGTCGATGTCGTCGTCCGTCTCGCGGCTGGCGATGACGTTCGAAGACGCGATCTCGATCTGACGTGCCTTCCGCATAACCACCCGGTCACGGGCGGGTGGGGTACGTGGACGGTCCGCCGCGGCTGCGGTTAGCCTGGCTTAGCGGATCGTTTGCCAGCGCTCTAAGTTATGGAGTGTGCCCGTGATCGTCGCCGACCGGACCTGCGTCGCTGATGGGCGCTGTGAACAGCGGATATCGCACGATTTCGGGTGGCTTGCGCAAGTGATTTCCGGTACCGGATACGTGCCGAAACTATGGTTGCTGAGTTATTCAGAAACGTTCGGGTCTTCGGCCGGCCGACCGGACCGCTCGATGGTCAGTGTGCTCGCCCGGACAAGATTCTCAGGACACGTGACGGAGTCGGTCGCGTTCCCGCCGCCGGTGATGGTGCGCCGCGAGCTGCCCCGATCCCCACTAGCGTGGTGTGTCGTGACCACCGTGCAGTCCGGCGTCCTCCTGCGCATCGGAACACCGCCTGGCGCAACGACATGCAGACCCGCGGGGCGCGAGCGGGTCGCCCTCGCGAGGCGCAGGTGGGCGGACGCCCGATGTCGTTCGACCCGAACCGAGGCGGCGTGACGCTCCCGAACCCGAACCCCGGAGCCGAAGGGGAAGAGGGTGAGGAGGAGCTCGACTACCGCTTCACGCTCGCCAACGAGCGCACCTTCCTGGCTTGGATGCGGACCTCGCTCGGACTGCTGGCCGGTGGCGTCGCGGTGCACACACTGGTTCAGTCGTTCCGGATCGCGGGATTGCGGCGCGCGATCGCGCTCAGCTGCCTGGTCTTGGCGGCGGTCGTCGCGATCGGCGCGTACGGGCACTGGCGGCGCATCGGCGTGGCCATGCGGCGCGGCGATCCGCTGCCGGAGACGGTGCTGGTGCCGATCCTGTCGGCGGGCATCGCGATCGTCTCGGTACTGGCGGCGGTGGCGGTGCTGCTGCGGTGAGCGCGCCACATCTATCCGCCGAACGCACCGCACTGGCGTGGCGGCGCACCGCCGTGTCGGCGATGGTCGTCGGCACGCTGTTCCTGCATCAGGCTCTCGGCAGCGGATGGCGTGCGGCCGCGGTCGCGCCCATCGGCGCCGCGATCGCGATGGCGGCGCTGACGGGGGCTTGTTATCTGCGCAACCGCGGTCTTCGCCGGGGCCGCTACGCCCACGGTGGTCGCGTCATCGCCGCGACGGCCGCGGCCGTGGTCGTGGTCGCGCTGGCCGCCGCGGCGGCCGGTTCTCTCGAACCGCTGCCTTGATCGGGTAGCGGCCCAGCAAAGTTGGCCGAGACGACAGGAGGACGACAATGTGCACAGCGAGCGAGCCGAGCGGCTTCATCGTCGCGGAGCACGAGCGTGCGACCGCCGCGCTGCCATTCGCCGACAGGACCGATCTGGCCGACGCCGATCGCGGCTTCGTGGCCGCGCTGGAACCCGGGGTGGTCACCTCCGAAGACGGAACCGTCGTCTGGGACAACGACTCCTACTCGTTCCTGCGCGAACCCTGCCCGCCCTCGGTCCATCCGAGCCTGTGGCGGCAGTCCGGCCTCGCGGTGCGACAGGGGTTGTACGAGGTGTGCGCGGGCATCTATCAGATCCGTGGTTTCGACATCTCCAATATGACGCTGGTCGAAGGCGAGACCGGAGTCCTCGTGATCGATCCGCTGATCTCGGTCGAGACCGCCGCGGCCGGTCTCGCGCTCTACCGCGCGCATCGTGGCGACCGCCCGGTGACCGGTCTGATCTACACGCATTCGCACGCCGACCATTTCGGCGGAGCCTGCGGCGTCATCACCGCCGAGGAGGTCGAGACGGGACGCTGCCCGGTGCTGGCGCCTGCCGGATTCCTGGAACACGCGGTGGCGGAGAACATCTACGCGGGCACGGCGATGGCGCGCCGTGCGGGGTACATGTACGGCGCCGTGCTGCCGCGCGGTCCGCTGGGCGCGGTGGGCTCCGGGCTGGGCCAGACCACGTCGGTCGGCACGGTCACGCTGATCCCCCCGACCGTCGACATCACCGCCACCGGGGAAGAGAAGACGATCGACGGCATACGGATGGTCTTCCAGCTCACGCCCGGCACCGAAGCGCCCGCGGAGATGAATTTCCACTTCCCCGACCGTCGCGCGCTGTGCATGGCGGAGAACGCGACCCACACCCTGCACAACGTGCTCACGTTGCGCGGTGCGCTGGTGCGTGACGCGCATGTCTGGGCGAGATACCTGACCGAGGCGATCAACCTGTTCGCCCGTGACTCCGACGTCGTCTTCGCCTCGCACCATTGGCCGACCTGGGGCACCGACCGCCTGGTGGAGTTCCTCTCGCTGCAACGGGATCTGTACGGGTATCTGCACGACCAGACCGTCCGCCTGCTGAACCAGGGCTACGTCGGCGCGGAGATCGCCGAGCTGGTCGCCCTCCCGCCCGCGATCGAGGAGGCCTGGCACGCGCGCGGGTACTACGGCTCGGTCAGTCACAACGTGAAGGCTGTCTATCAGCGCTACATGGGGTGGTTCGACGGCAACCCCGCACATCTGTGGGAGCATCCGCCGGTCGAATCCGCTCGGCGGCACGTGGAATTCATGGGCGGTGCGGAAGAAGTGCTCCGCAAAGCGCGGGCCTCCTACGACGCCGGGGACTACCGCTGGGTGGCGCAGGTGGTCAACTATGTCATCTTCGCCGATCCGGACAACGACGCCGCGAAAGAATTGCAGGCCAGCACGTTCGAGCAACTGGGCTACGGCGCGGAGAACGCCACGTGGCGCAACTTCTATCTCAGCGGCGCCTACGAACTGCGCTACGGCTCGTTCGGCACGCCCACCAAGACGGAATCGGCCACCATGGCGGCGGCGCTGTCCGTCGACCAGATCTTCGACGCGCTGGCGTTGCGCGTCGACGGCCCGAAGGCGTGGAACCATCGGCTGGTGACGGACTGGATCCTCACCGACCAGGACCGCACCCATCGGCTCGAGTTGCGCAACGGCCGCCTCACCCACTTCGACGTCGCCCCGGGCATGTCCCTGCCGGAAGCCGATGCCACCTTCACGCTGGCCAAGGCAACACTGATCCGCGTGTTGCTGGCCGGCGACGACTTCGGCGTCGCGGCGGCCGCCGGCGACATCGTCATCGAGGGAGACGTCACCAAGCTCGCCGAACTGGTCGACATCTTCGACGCCCCGGACCCCGATTTCGCGATCGTCACACCATAGTTCGCGCTTTGCTCATCTCGCCTCGCGGCCGAAGAAATAGCCGACCACGATCCCGGCGAGGCCCGACACCGGCGCCAGGTATTGCGTCAGTTCCTGTGCGGGCAGACCTTTGACGATGCCGAACATGACTCCGGCCACCGTGCCCGCCACCAGCGCGGCGGCGAGTCCTGCGCGGTAGCGCGCCTCCAGGATCTTGTTCTTCGCCTCCGCCTCTTCTTTGATCAGCTCGGTGCGGCGCGACTCCGCCTGCAGTTCATGGTCGCGCCGAGCTCGATCGACGGCCTCGGTGTCGGCATAGGCCGATGCTTGGTATTCGCGCTTCGCCGTGATGTAGGTCATCATCTGGTCGAACGAAAGGGACTCGACGCCCATCAGTCGAGAAGATTCGATGATCTCCTGGATCTCGGCACGGCTGTCGAGTGCCTCGCCGTAAATGGGCGAGGCCGGATCGCTGTCCACAGGGAAATTCACAGGACCCTCGGCCATTTCGGGTTCGCCGGTCACCGGAACAGTATCGCCCCGTCGTCGCTGCCCTGCTGGTTGATCAAAAGTTCTGATACAAAGCACTTTTCGGTTGTTCCGAACGTACGGCCGTTCCGTCATCGTTCAATCGGACGTCGGCAATGTCGCGAGGTATCGGCCCGCAACGAAGCGCTGGGTCAGCCGCATCACGGGTCCGCCGAGCCGGGTGTACCAGGTGGCTGGGCGGGAGAACGCGACGATCAGCCCGTACACCATGTCGTCGGCGGAGTCGTACTCGACCGCGAACAATTCTTCACCGGAGGCCGGGTGCCCGGGCAGGGTGCCGTAGGCGAAACCCCGCCGGTCGGGTTCGTCGAGGACGTACACCACCCGGCACGGAGCGGTGATCCCGAACGGCCCGACTCCGAGCCGCACGGTGACGGCGGTGCCGGGCTCGGCCGTCGGAGTATCGGCGGATCGGAAGATCCCGGTGCCCTTCTGCACGCGGTAGGCCAGAATCTGCGCCCCCGCCTGCTCGAACAGCGCGCGTCCCCGGCCGATGCGCCGCCGCAGGCGTAACCCGTGATAGCCCTCCGGCGCCACACCCCGGGTCGCGCCGAGTTCGGAGTACGTGAACGGCTCCAGTCCATCCGCCATGTCCTGATCTTCGCCCCACGGCCTACGGTCTCGCCACCTTCTGCCGCAGACACGCCGGTCCGGGGGCGCCGAGGCCGCCGACCGATGCGCTGCGACGCGGCGGATCGTCCGACGCTGGAACCAGGACGCACCGGCTTGAGCCGCAGGGGAGTGAGATGCAGAAGCCCGAGGGGGTCCAGATACTCACGGTTGCGGTGGAGACCGCCCTCGACGCGGGCTCCCCAGTGCAGACACACCGCCACGCATCCCAGGTGCCCCGACTCCAGCGTGCCGATCCGGGTACCTCGTCCGACCCGCCTTCCCACGGGGACTTCGGCGCGAACGGGCTCGTATGTCGTGCGGAGCCCGCCGGAGTGGTCGATGGAAACGACCGGCTTGTCGGCCACCGTTCCGGCGAAAATGACGATCCCCTCTCCCGCCGCGAGCACAGCTTGCCCCTCGGCGCCTGCCAGATCGACCCCCCGATGCCCCGGTAGCCAGTTCTGCGCGGGTTTGTCGAAGTGCCGAACCACCGCGGGGCGCGGCTGCAGGGGCCAGTCGAATCGCCCTTCGGGTCGGGCTGTCGCGGTCGGCGCCGCCGCGACGATTGCGGCGATGCCGAGAGCCAGCGCCGAAGAAGACCGCCGCCGCATCGCATTCGACCTGGTCATTCGCGCCGCGCCGGGAGGTCCGACTACGGCCCGCAGAGGGGTGCGGGCGGTGCGCACAGGTCGCTACCGGGGGCGGAACTCGTCTCATGCCGGTCGTCCTTACCGCCACCGAGTCCGGCTTGCCGGAAGGGCAGCGGCGCGCGACGCGGCAGGCCGGACAGAGACGGCAGGCAGACGGAGCCCGTGCAGGCCCCGAGCCCGGGTTTCACGGCAGGCGTCTCGGCCCCGACCGGCGGCGCGGTCACAATGCCGAGCGCGAAGAACAGCGGAAGAAGAAGGGTTGTCGCGGTGGAGATCGGTTTCATGGCTCAACCCTTCCGCGGCTCCGGCGTCGCCGAGGGCTCGATCCGTGGAATGGGGATAACCCGCTCGACTGTGGAAAGCCGCCGTTCCGCCTGGTCGGAGGCTTCGGATCGGACCGATTTAGATCTGGTGCCCCGAGGTCGTAAACTGATCGAGCGGTCTGTGCGTGCATGGACCGACTTCGCGCGCCACCGTGCTTGTTCACAGCGGCGCTGTTCGAATCGAGCTCGAGACAATTGGGTTCGCGGCAGCGTGTTCGGAACAGGGAATCGCCGGCTGGTCCCCACCTTCGTGGTCGGGTCCGACGATTCGGTGGCGCCAGGGCAGCGGATCGCCGATTCGCTGCGTCAACCGGCAAACGAAAGAGAGATACGGGAGCCATGGCTGTCGTAACCATGAAGCAGCTGCTCGACAGCGGCGCACACTTCGGACACCAGACCCGGCGCTGGAACCCGAAGATGAAGCGGTTCATCTTCACCGACCGCAACGGCATCTACATCATCGACCTGCAGCAGACGCTGACCTACATCGACAAGGCCTACGAGTTCGTCAAGGAGACCGTCGCCCACGGTGGCACCGTCCTCTTCGTCGGCACCAAGAAGCAGGCCCAGGAGTCGATCGCGGCCGAGGCGACTCGCGTCGGGATGCCCTACGTCAACCAGCGCTGGCTGGGCGGCATGCTCACCAACTTCTCCACCGTGCACAAGCGTCTGCAGCGCCTCAAGGAGCTCGAGGCCATGGAGCAGACCGGTGGCTTCGAGGGTCGCACCAAGAAGGAAATCCTCATGCTGACGCGTGAGATGAACAAGCTGGAGCGCACCCTCGGCGGTATCCGCGACATGCAGAAGGTGCCCTCGGCCATCTGGGTCGTCGACACCAACAAGGAGCACATCGCCGTCGGTGAGGCGCGCAAGCTGAACATCCCGGTCATCGCGATCCTGGACACCAACTGCGACCCCGACCTGGTCGATTACCCGATCCCGGGCAACGACGACGCGATCCGCTCCGCCGCCCTGCTGACCAAGGTCGTCGCCTCCGCGGTGGCCGAGGGCGTGCAGGCGCGCGCCGGTCTGTCCTCGGGCGACGAGAAGCCGGAGGCGGGCGCGGGCGAGCCGCTGGCCGAGTGGGAGCAGGAGCTGCTCGCGCAGGCCGCCCCTGGCGCCGAGGCCGCAGAGACCTCCGCCGAGGCCTGAGCGGACTCGTAACCAGCTGTTTCGGCGGCGATCACGAGCCAGTGCCATCGTGATCGCCGCTGTCAACATCCACACTTCTCCAAAGGAGGCTCGCCGAGAATGGCGAACTACACCGCTGCCGACGTGAAGCGGCTCCGGGAGCTGACCGGCTCCGGCATGATGGATTGTAAGAACGCGCTGGCCGAGACCGACGGTGACTTCGACAAGGCCGTCGAGCTGCTGCGCATCAAGGGCGCGAAGGACGTCGGCAAGCGTGCCGAGCGCACCACCGCCGAAGGCCTGGTCGCCGCCAAGGACGGCGTCATGGTCGAGATCAACTCCGAGACCGACTTCGTCGCGAAGAACGCGGAGTTCCAGCAGCTGGCCGAGCAGGTCGTCGCCGCGGCGGCGTCCGCCAAGCCGGGCGACCTGGACACGCTGAAGGCTCTTGACCTGGGCGGCAAGACCGTCGACGAGGCTGTGCAGGCGCTCGCCGCGAAGATCGGCGAGAAGCTCGAGCTGCGCCGCGTCATCTCGCTGAACGGCCCGGTCGCCACCTACCTGCACAAGCGTGCCTCCGACCTGCCGCCCGCCGTCGGCGTGCTGGTCGAGTACACCGGTGAGGGCGACGCCGCGGCCGAGGCCGCTCGCGCCGCCGCCATGCAGGTCGCCGCGCTCAAGGCCAAGTACGTGACCCGCGACGAGGTTCCCGCCGACCTCGTGGAGAACGAGCGCCGCATCGCCGAGCAGACCGCTCGCGAGGAGGGCAAGCCTGAGGCCGCGCTGCCGAAGATCACCGAGGGCCGGGTCAACGGCTTCTTCAAGGACGTCGTGCTGCTCGAGCAGCCGTCGGTCACCGATTCGAAGAAGACCGTCAAGGCTCTGCTGGACGAGGCCGGTGTCACCGTCACCCGCTTCGCCCGCTTCGAGGTCGGCGCGAACTGAGTTTCGCCGCACCTTCAGCGTGCAGGCCCCCCGCCGACCGAACGAACGCCGGTTGACGGGGGGCCTTCTGCTGCCGCTCCAACCGAATAAGGCAGGATAGATGCCGCTCTGCCTTGCTCTACGTCACAGGCGCCTGCCGTGAGCAACGAATCGCCGGAAGAACGACAATCCCTCGCCGAAGGAGACTGGAGACCCATGACGGACCCGGGGACCGATCGCCCAGGATATCGCCGGGTACTGCTGAAACTCGGCGGAGAGATGTTCGGCGGCGGGAAGGTCGGACTCGACCCGGACGTGGTGCAGACGGTGGCCGAGCAGATCGCCGAGGTGGTCGCCACCGGCGTCCAGGTGGCCGTGGTGATCGGCGGCGGGAACTTCTTCCGCGGCGCCGAACTCGAGGAGCGCGGCATGGAACGCGCGCGCTCGGACTACATGGGCATGCTCGGCACGGTGATGAACAGCCTTGCACTGCAAGACTTTCTGCAGCAGCAAGGCGTGGACACCCGGGTGCAGACCGCGATCACCATGGGCCAGGTCGCCGAGCCCTACCTCCCGCTGCGCGCCAAGCGGCATCTGGAGAAGGGCCGCGTGGTCATCTTCGGAGCGGGCATGGGCATGCCGTACTTCTCCACCGACACCACCGCCGCGCAGCGCGCGCTGGAGATCGGCGCGGACGTGGTCTTGATGGCCAAGGCGGTCGATGGAGTGTTCACCGCCGACCCGCGCGTCGACGAGACCGCGACCATGTACACCGAGATCACCCACAAAGAGGTCATCGAGCGCGACCTCAAGGTCGCGGACGCGACCGCCTTCAGCTTGTGCATGGACAACCAGATGCCGATTCTGGTGTTCAATTTGTTGACCAAGGGCAATATCGCCCGCGCGGTCGCCGGTGAGAAGATCGGCACACTGGTTCGGTCCTGATACCCGCCGACCGCGGATCATGACATGACGACGCTGTGGAGGAAACGGTCGTGATTGAAGAAGCGCTCTTCGACGCCGAGGAGAAGATGGAGAAGGCCGTCTCGGTGGCGAAGGACGATCTCGGAACCATTCGCACCGGTCGCGCGAATCCGGGCATGTTCTCTCGGGTCGTGGTCGACTACTACGGATCGCCGACCCCGATCACCCAGATGTCCAGCATCACGGTGCCGGAGCCGCGCATGGTCGTGATCAAGCCCTACGAGGCGGCCCAGCTCGGGCCGATCGAGACCGCGATCCGCAATTCGGATCTCGGCGTCAACCCCACCAACAACGGGGACATCATCCGCATCTCGGTGCCGCAGCTGACCGAGGAGCGCCGTCGTGAGCTCGCCAAGCAGGCGAGAGGCAAGGGCGAGGACGCCAAGGTCGCCATTCGCAATGTCCGTCGCAAGGCGATGGACGAACTGGGCCGCATCCAGAAAGATGGCGAGGCGGGCGAGGACGAGGTCGGGCGTGCCGAGAAGGAGCTCGACAAGACCACCGCCAAGTATGTCGGCCAGATCGATGAACTGGTCAAGCACAAGGAAGCCGAACTGCTCGAGGTCTGACGCGGATCGGTCGGCAGGCGTGACCGGGCCCGGAGGAGGCCCAAGTCACCGCGAGTGCCGCCCGTGACAGCGCCGAGGCCCGCCCGGGCGGGGGACGAACGGAACGACGAGTTGAGCGACGGGACAATCGTGGCCGAGAACGCCGCCGCGACCGGTGCGGCAGAGGAGCCGCCGGTGAACGGAACAGCCGATGCGATGCGACAGCACGCGCACGATGCTGGTGCTTCCGGTTATGAACGGTTAGGCGGTCCCGCGAATCCCGCTGCGGCGCACACCGCTCCCGCCTCGAGTGGTTCGCGGGCGGGTCGCAATCTGCCCGCCGCGCTGGCCGTCGGCTTCGGCCTCGGCCTCTCGCTGATCGCGATCCTGCTGTTCGTGCCGAAGGTGTTCATCGGCGTCGCGGCGGCCGGGGTCGGCGTGGCCACCTGGGAGGTCGCCAAGCGCCTGCGCGAGGCCGATGTGCTCGTCCCGCGGATTCCACTGATCGTGGGCGGCCAAGCGGTGTTCTGGCTGGGCTGGCCGTACGGCGCCAGCGGTGTCGCGGGCGCGTTCGCCGCGACCACGCTGATCTGCATGGCGTGGCGGCTGTTCGACCACGGCTTACGGACAGCTCCACGAAACTTCTTGCGCGACACCGCTATCACGGTGTTCACGCTGGCCTGGATTCCGCTGCTCGCCTCGTTCGCCACCCTGCTGCTGCTCGAGCCCGACGGCAACCTGCGGGTGCTGACCTTCATGATTTTGGTGGTCTGCTCCGACGTCGGCGGTTATGTCGCGGGCGTGCTGTTCGGCAAGCATCCGATGGTGCCCTCGATCAGCCCGAAGAAGTCGTGGGAGGGTTTCGGCGGCTCCCTGGTGTTCAGCGTGATCGGCGGTCTGCTCACGGTGACGCTCCTGTTGGATGCCAACTCGATGATCGGCGTCGTCCTCGGCGTCGGCCTGGTGCTGGTGGCCACTTGCGGCGACCTGATCGAATCGCAGATCAAGCGCGAACTCGGCATCAAGGACATGGGCACGCTGCTGCCGGGCCACGGCGGCATCATGGACCGCCTCGACTCCATGCTCCCCTCGGCGTTCGTCTCCTGGCTGGTGCTGTCCACGCTGCTGTGATCCGGCGCGTCAGACCTTCTTGGCCGCGCGGCGCAGCTGCAGGATGCGCACGCCGCCCACCGAGGCCATGACGAGCGCGCCGCCGATCATCGACAGCAGCACGGTGACGCCGAGTGGCAGCGAGAAGTCCCAGAAGAAGAAGTGCACTTGGACCTGCTCGAGGTTCTGCACGATGAAGATCAGCAACAGGACCAGGATCAAGACGCCTGCGACGAGTCCGGTCCAGGCGTAACCGGTGCGCGAGGCAAGAGACTTCTTGACCGGGACGGCGGGCGGAACGACCGGCGGGGCGCCCGGCGGCGTCGTGCGCTGACGCTGTGACAGGTCCGGATCCGGTTCCGGCGGGTGTTCGGCATGCGTGGACATATCTCGATCATGGCCGACGGCTATCACGCCCGCACGCATTTCCTCGGGACGAACCGAGCATGTCGAGACGTGCGTATGTGGTCGAGTGCGGGGGTGTCTGCCTCGGATGGGAGAATGGAACGATTATGACCCTCTCCCTGCCCCTGGTTTTCGACGCTCCGCGCCGTGGCATGCCGCCGCGTCATCTCGCCGACCTCGACGCCGATGGCAGGCGCGCGGCCATCGAGGAACTCGGCCTGCCGAAGTTCCGTGCCGATCAGATCGCCCGGCAGTACTACGCGCGATTGCAGGCCGATCCGGCGCGGATGACGGATCTGCCCGCCGCGGTCCGGGAGAAGATCGGCGCGGCACTGTTCCCGCCGCTGCTCGACGTGGTCAAGCATGTCGCGTGTGACGAGGGGGAGACTCGCAAAACGCTCTGGCGTGCGGGAGACGGCACGCTGCTGGAAAGCGTGCTCATGCGCTACCCCGATCGCGCGACCCTGTGCATCTCCAGCCAGGCCGGTTGCGGCATGGCGTGCCCGTTCTGTGCCACCGGCCAAGGTGGGCTGAACCGCAACCTGTCCACCGCGGAGATCGTCGACCAGGTGCGTGCCGCGGCCGCCGCGCTGCGGGACGGGGAAGTGGCCGGTGGGCCGGGCAGACTGTCCAACATCGTCTTCATGGGCATGGGGGAGCCGCTGGCGAACTACAAGCGGGTGGTCGCCGCGGTCCGCCGGATCACCTCGCCCGCGCCGGACGGACTCGGCATCTCCCAGCGCAATGTCGTGGTCTCGACCGTGGGGCTGGCTCCGGCCATCCGCAAACTGGCCGACGAGGGATTGTCGGTGACGCTCGCGGTCTCGCTGCACACGCCCGACGACGAACTGCGCGACACCCTGGTTCCGGTGAACAACCGCTGGCCGGTCGCCGAGGTGCTTGACGCGGCCCGCTACTACGCCGACAAGACCGGCCGCCGCGTATCGGTCGAATACGCGCTCATCCGGGACATCAACGACCATCCGTGGCGCGCGGACATGCTGGGCGAGAAGCTGCACAAGGCGCTCGGCTCCCGGGTCCACGTCAACGTCATTCCGCTCAACCCGACTCCGGGCTCCAAGTGGGATGCCAGCCCCAAGCCGGTCGAGCAGGAGTTCGTCCGCCGTGTCAACGCCAAGGGCGTGCCCTGCACGGTCCGCGACACCCGCGGCCAAGAGATCGCCGCCGCCTGCGGGCAGTTGGCCGCGGAGAACTGAAATACTCGGCCGCGCATGATGGGTGGCGGCGTAGCCTCGCGCCGCCCATTGCAGGGCGAGCGTTTCCTCGACGGAAGCGTTAGCCGCGGTTCTTCGCCGGACGGTTGGTGGCGGCGCGACGTTCGGCTTCCTTCGTTTTGATGCGCTCGTTCTCCGCGCGGACCGCGGCGTAGTTCTCCCGCTCGCGCACGAGCCACTCCGGCGGGTCGGCGAGCAGGGCGTCGATCTCGTCGACCGTGAGATGGTCGGAGACCCCGGCGCGGGTCAAGCCGGTATTGGAGACGCCGAGTTTGCGTGCCACCACGTCGCGCGGGAACGGGCCGGTGCGGCGCAGTTCGGTGAGCCATTCGGGCGGATCGGCGCGCAGCGCGTCGAGCTGGGTGCGCGAGATCGGCGCGTTGCGGAACTCCTCGGGTGCGGCCGGAAGGTAGATGCCGAGCTTGTTCGCCGCCGTCAACGGCTTCATCATCTGCGGTTTCTTGTCCGGGCTCACCGACCCAGCTTACTGGGCGGCGCGGCGGGGCCCGACCGCGCGGTGGCATACGCTTCCACGAATGAGCCCGTTGGAGTCGATCGATGTCGTGCGCCTGCGCTGGTTCGTCGCGGTCGCGCAGGAGTTGCACTTCGCGCGCGCGGCGAAGTCGCTGCACATCTCGCGGCAGAAGCTCAGCCATACCGTCATCGACTTGGAAAACGAACTCGGCACAAAGCTTTTCGTGCCCGGCGCGCAACCGACTCAGCTCACCGACGACGGCCGCGAATTGCTGGAGCGGGCCCGCGAGATCATCGCGCGCGCCGAGTCGGCGGCGCAGCGGCACGAGCCGGAGGCATCGGCCGCCCTGCGGGTGGGTTTCGTGCCGGGCGTCACGGTGTCCAAATGGACCCGGATCTGGGCCGAGCGGTTCCCGGACATCCCGCTCGAGGTGAGCGCGCTGGCGCAGGCGGATCAGGAGGCGGCGCTACGTGCGGGGAGCGTGGACATGTGCTTCGTCCGGCTGCCGATCGACCGCGAAGGCATGAGCGCGATCCCGCTCTACCGTGAGGTCCCGGTCGTGGTGGTGCAGAAGGAACACCCGCTGTCGGTGTTCGACGAGGTGCGCATGGCCGACCTGGCCGACGAGCGTCTCCAGGACACCTCGGACGTCGATGCGATCGGCGGCGCTCTGGAGCTGGTCGCGGCGGCCGGCGGCGCGGCGATCGTGCCGCACTCGCTCGCTCGCCTGCATCATCGCCGCGACCTCGTCTACCGTCCGATGCTCGACGTTCCCGACACGGAGGTCGCGCTGGCCTGGCCCGCCGGCCGGACCACGGATCTGGTCGAGGAGTTCGTCGGCGTCGTCCGTGGCCGTTCCGAGCGCAGTTCCCGCAGCCAGGCCCGAGCCGACAAGGACGAGTCGCGGAAGAAGCCCCCGGCCAAGAAGGTGGTCGGTCGTTCGGCCCCGGCCAAGAAGAAACCTGCCCGACGCCGCGGACGCTAGCGATCCGTCCGGCGACGGCGCGAACCCGGCCCGGGTCCGCGCCGCCCGGCGATCAGCTCTTGCAGACTCGGTTCAGTTCGTCCGTCGCGGCGTCCATGCTCGTGACCTTGTCGTCGGTCAGAGCGCGGGCGTAGGCGGCGATGGCTTCCTTCTCGGCGCCGTCGGCCTGGATGGCCGAGAGCTTGGCGGCGAGGGACTGCTGCACGGTCGGGTCCAGGTTCCCGCCCGACTCGTCGATGGCGGCGTTGATCGCGTCGACGGCCGCGCCGCACGCCGGTGACTGGGCATACGCGGGCGCGGCGGGCGACAACAGCAGCGAGCCGAACGCACTCGCGGCGAGCAGGGCGGCCGAACAGATCTTGATCATTGCGTCCTAAGTAGTCGTGCGAACAGAAACCGAGGTCCGCGACCCGGCTGGGACGCGGACCTCGGACGCACACGGTACCGGGCCGCAGCCCGCGATACAGGACGAATGAAATTGTGCGAGAGGACTTTTCGGCTAGCGAGGCTTGCGCTGGAGCACCGAGTCGCGGATCAGGATGCCCGCGATCAGGACGGCGAAGCCGACGAGGAAGATGTCCTCGATCTTGCCCTTGTGGTTGCCGACCAGCATGGCCAGCAGGATCAGCGCGACGATCCAGCCCGCGATACGGAAGGTACGACGCGATTCGCCGCTCCAGCCCCAAGCGGCGGAGGGAACTTCGGCGGGATCCACGCGAGTGACGACGCGCTCGGTTTCGACGTGTTCGAGTTCCGTGGCGGCCACGATCGCTCCTTAGCTGTTACTTGTACCGATATTCCGGTACGCACTCGATGAGCTGCTGCCGCATATCGTGACATACGACGGTGCGTCGTTGTAAGTCGGCCCGCGCCGGTCGAACACGTTCCCCAGGTAGGACACAATGAAGGCGTGTCCGACATCGTGAGAGTCCTGCTGCTGGGCAGCACCGGATCCATTGGCACCCAAGCGCTCGAGGTGATCGCCGCCAATCCCGACCGCTTCGAGGTGGTCGGACTCGCCGCGCGCGGCGGCAACACCGAGCTGCTCGCCGCCCAGATGGCCGCCACGGGCACACGCAATGTGGCCGTGGCCGATCCGGCCGCGGCCCAGCGGCTGGACCTGCGGCTGGGCGGCCCGGGTGCGGTGACCGAACTGGTGCGCCGCACCGAGGCGGACGTCGTGCTGAACGCTCTGGTCGGCTCGCTCGGGCTGGAGCCGACCCTGGCCACCCTCCAGTCCGGTACGCGCCTGGCGCTGGCCAACAAGGAATCGCTGGTCGCGGGCGGCTCCCTGGTCACCCGCGCCGCCGTCCCCGGACAGATCGTCCCGGTCGACTCGGAGCACTCCGCGCTGGCACAGTGCCTGCGCGGCGGTCGCGCCGACGAGGTCGACCGGCTGGTACTGACCGCCTCCGGCGGCCCGTTCCGCGGCTGGACCGCCGAGATGCTGGAGTCGGTCGAGCCCGCCGAGGCCAAAGCGCATCCCACCTGGTCGATGGGTTTGATGAACACCCTGAACTCGGCCTCGCTGGTGAACAAGGGACTCGAGCTGATCGAGACGCACCTGCTGTTCGGCGTGCCCTACGACCGCATCGACGTCACCGTGCACCCGCAGTCGATCGTGCACTCGATGGTCACCTTCACCGACGGCTCCACGCTCGCCCAGGCCAGCCCGCCGGACATGAAGCTACCCATCGCGCTGGCGCTCGGCTGGCCGGACCGGGTGCCCGGCGCGGCCGCGGCCTGCGATTTCGGCACCGCGTCCACTTGGACGTTCGAACCGGTCGACAACGACGTCTTCCCCGCGGTCGAGCTGGCCCGCGCGGCCGGCGAGGCCGGCGGCAGTGTCACCGCGGTCTACAACGCCGCCAACGAGGTCGCGGTGCAGGCTTTCCTGGACGGCGCCATCCGTTTCCCGCAGATCGTCGGCACGGTGGCCGCCGCGGTGGAGGCGGCCAAGCAGTGGCGCGCGGAGCCGGAATCGCTCGACGAAGTCCTCGCCGCGGACACCTGGGCGCGGGAGTTCGCCGCCGCCCGGGTACGCGGCTGACGCCCTTCGGCGCCGGATCGGACGCGCGAAGCGACGGCGTCCTGGCACACTGAACACACAGGACAGAGCTTTGTCCCATTAAGGTGGTCAGAGTGCTCGCGGCCAGGAGCGGACGCGCGCGTGCGGGATATTCGAGCTGCGCATACGCAGGAGGGCTGTAGAGCAAATGGTGTTCGCGTTGGGGTTCGTGCTGTTCGCGCTGGGCATCACGGTGTCGATCGCGCTGCACGAATGTGGGCACATGTGGACCGCCCAGGCGACCGGCATGAAGGTGCGGCGGTACTTCATCGGATTCGGGCCGAAGATCTTCTCGTTCCGCCGCGGCGAGACCGAATACGGACTCAAGGCGCTTCCGCTCGGCGGTTTCTGCGACATCGCGGGCATGACGGCGCTCGACGAACTGCGCCCGGAAGAACTCGACCGCGCCATGTATCGCCAGGCCACCTGGAAGCGGCTGGTGGTGATGTCCGGCGGCATCGCGATGAACTTCGTCCTCGGCTTCATCTTGATCGTGGTGCTCGCTGTCGGCTGGGGGCTGCCCAATCTGAAGGAACCCCCCGCCACCGCGCTGGGGGTCATGAGCTGCGTGCCGCAAGGGAAGCCGGACGGCTCGTCCGAGTCCTGCACCGGCACGGGCCCGGCGCAGCGCGCCGGATTGCGGCGCGGTGACATCGTCAAAGAGGTGAACGGCGTCAAGGTGGACACCTGGCGGCAGTTCCAGGCCGAGACCCAGAAGCAGACCGGCCCCTTCACCTACCTCATCGAGCGCGACGGCAGCACCCTCACCATTCCGGTGACCCCGGAGCGGGTCGTGCGCTACCCCGAGGGCGGCGGCGAGGGCCGCGTGGTCGGCGCCGTCGGCGTGGCGCCCGAGCGCTACGACCCCGTGCAATACGACCTGCTGGGCGCTGTCCCCGCCGCCGCCGGGTTCACCGGCGACATGTTCCTGCGCACGGTCGACTCGCTGACCGAGATGCCCGCGAAGGTCTCCGCGCTGTGGAACGCGGTCACCGGAGGCGAGCGTGATCCGGAGACCCCGGTCAGCGTGTACGGCGCCAGCAAGATCGGTGGCGAGACCGCCGAACGCGGCCTGTGGAACGTCTTCATCCTGGTGCTGGCCAGCCTGAACTTCTTCCTCGGCATCTTCAACCTGCTGCCGTTGCTTCCCCTGGACGGGGGCCACATCGCGGTGGTGATCTACGAGAAGATCCGCAACACCATCCGCGGTTGGAAGGGACTCGCGCCGGGTGCGCCGGTGAATTACCTGAAGTTGCTGCCGGCGACCTATGTCGTCGTGGTGATCGGCGGTGCGTACATGCTGCTCACCCTGGCCGCCGACATCGTGAACCCGATCAAGCTGTTCTGACCGGCGCCGCCGATCAGGCGGTGTGACCGGCGACGTAGGGTGGGCGTCGCGCGCCACGGCTAGACTCGGCACCGAACCGGCCGGACACGACGAAAGTAGGCAGCCGAAGGTGACCAGCACAATCGGATTGGGGATGCCGACCGCCCCCGCGGCAGTGCTCGCTCCACGGCGTAAGACCCGCCAGCTGATGGTGGGCAAGGTCGGGGTGGGCAGCGACCACCCGATCTCGGTGCAGTCCATGACCACGACCAAGACGCACGATGTGAACGCCACCCTGCAGCAGATCGCGGAGCTGACCGCGTCGGGGTGCGACATCGTGCGAGTGGCCTGCCCGCGTCAGGAGGACGCGGACGCGCTGGCCACGATCGCCGCGAAATCCCAGATCCCGGTGATCGCCGACATCCACTTCCAGCCCCGCTACATCTTCGCCGCGATCGACGCCGGGTGCGCCGCGGTCCGGGTCAACCCCGGCAACATCAAGGAGTTCGACGGCCGGGTCAAGGAGGTCGCCAAGGCCGCGGGTGCGGCGGGCATCCCGATCCGCATCGGCGTGAACGCCGGTTCGCTGGACAAGCGGATGATGGAGAAGTACGGCAAGGCCACGCCGGAGGCGCTGGTGGAGTCGGCGCTGTGGGAGGCGAGCCTGTTCGAGGAGCACGGGTTCGGTGACATCAAGATCTCGGTCAAGCACAACGACCCGGTGATCATGGTGGAGGCCTACCGGCAGCTGGCCGCGCAGTGCGACTACCCGCTGCACCTCGGCGTCACCGAGGCGGGCCCTGCGTTCCAGGGCACGATCAAGTCGGCGGTCGCGTTCGGCGCGCTGCTGGCGGAGGGCATCGGCGACACGATCCGCGTCTCGCTGTCCGCGCCGCCCGCCGAGGAGGTCAAGGTCGGCGGGCAGATCCTGCAATCGCTGAACCTGCGCCCGCGCAAGCTCGAGATCGTGTCGTGCCCCTCCTGCGGGCGCGCGCAGGTCGACGTGTACACGCTGGCCAACGAGGTCACCGCGGGCCTGGAGGGCATGGCGGTGCCGCTGCGAGTGGCCGTCATGGGCTGCGTCGTGAACGGGCCCGGTGAGGCGCGCGAGGCCGACCTGGGTGTGGCCTCTGGCAACGGCAAGGGCCAGATCTTCGTCAAGGGCGAGGTCATCAAGACCGTTCCCGAGGCGCAGATCGTCGAGACACTGATCGAAGAGGCGATGCGCATCGCCGAGGAGATGGGCGAGGACTCGGGCGCGGGCGAACCGGTCGTCACCGTCGGCTGAGGACGCGCCTAACCAGCGCTTTCGGCTTAGTCATACCGCATAGCGCCGGTTCGTGGCAGGCTGTCATCGTGCGGAGTCTGCTGGAGCCGGCGCGACGGGCCAAATACGCCCCTGCGCGGCAGCTCGCTAATCGGGATCTTGCTCAGGTGCTACGTGTGCTGGATGCGGATCCGGTCGCCTCGTGCATGGTCGCGGCCCGCCTGCAAGAGTTCGGTTTGGACAACCGGTGCGGCCAAGGGGAGCTGTGGAGCAGGGGCGGCCCGTCGGAATCGCTGTGCTTCTCGGGTGCGAACCTGGTGCCGTTGCTGGGAGATCGTGGCGCACTGCGCGCGTTCGCCGACCGCGCTATGCGCTGGCCCCGCGTCTGTTCCTCGGTGGTCGGGCGCAGGGAACTGGCGTTGCCGCTGTGGGAGATGTTGACCGGGCACTGGGGTCCGGAACGTGAGCTACGCGGGGAACAACCGCTGCTGGCACTGGCCCAGCCACCAGTGGCCACGCCCGACGCGGAGGTACGCCGGGTGCGTCGCGACGAACTCGACCGCTACCTCTCGGCCGCGATCGCCATGTTCATCGAGGAGGTCGGCGTCGATCCGCGCGCGGGTGACGGCGGACGCGGCTATCGCCGCCGCATCCAGAGCTTGATCGAATCCGGCCGCGCCTGGGCTCGTTTCGAGGACGGGGAAGTGGTCTTCAAAGCGGAGGTCGGCTCGCTGTCCCGGCGCACGGGCCAGATCCAAGGCGTCTGGGTGCACCCGGATCATCGGGGGAAGGGGCATGGCACCGCGGGTACCGCGGCGGTCGCGAACGCCGTGGTCGCCTCCGGCCGCACTGCCAGCCTGTACGTGAACGACTACAACGCGATCGCTCGCCGCGCCTACAGCCGCGTCGGGTTCCGGCAGATCGCGACTTTCGCCACCGTGCTGGTCGACTGAGCGTGGCCGACTCCGCGGCGAATCCCGGAGTGCCGCAGGCGTTTGCCCATCAGTGACTATTACCATCGGTGCCGATGTCCACTCGGATGCTTCTCTCGGTCGCCGTCGCGGCCCTCACGGTGGCGGCCGCCGGTTGTGCGAGCAAGCCGCAGGGGCCGGTTCCTGTCGCGGACGCGTTCGTCAAAGCGTTCGCCGAGCACCGGGTCAGCGCCGCCGCCGACCTTACGAACCTGCCGGAAAAGGCAGACGCAGCATTGCGTTCCGCTTGGAATCAACTCCAGGCCGAACAGCTCACGGCGCGCACCGGCGCGGCGCGCGTGACCGGTGACACCGCGACCGTCGACTACACCTACGAGTGGCGGCTACCGAAGAACCGGACCTGGAAGTACTCGGGCCAGTTGCAGATGGGACGCAGCAACGGGCGCTGGATGGTCCGCTGGACCTCCTCCGACATCCATCCCAAACTCGGTGACACCCAGACCATGGCGTTGCGATCCGAGCCGCCGCCGCGGGCGCGGGTGAACGAGCAGTCCGGCAGCGACATCATGGTGCCCGGCAAGGTGTCCCGGGTCGCGTTCGTGGCGGCCGACGCCGCCGATCCGAAAAGTGTGGCCACCGCGCTCTCCGCCGCGCTGTACCGTTTCGACAAGTCGCTGACGCCGCAGTCGATTCTCGACGCGGCCGAGGCCGCGCACGGCGCCTACACGGTCGCGCTGCTCAACGATCTCGAATCCGCTGAGGTGACCACCGATCTGATCGGGTTGCCCGGCGTCACGTTGACCCAGCAGTGGGATCTGGTCGCCACCGATCGGGAGTTCGCGCCCGATCTGCTCACCCAGGTGCGTAAAACGGTGATCGCGGAAGTGGACGGCAAAGCGGGGTGGAGCGTGGTCACCTTGAACGCCAACGGCGCCGACACCGATGTCCTGATGGAGGTTCCCTCGCAACCCGCGCCGTCGTTCTCGCTCAGCGTCGACCGCAACGTGCAGAACGCCGCACAGCGTGCCGTGCAGGCGCGTACCGAGCAGACCATGATGGTGGTGCTGCGCCCGTCCACCGGCGCGATCCTGGCGGTCGCGCAGAACAAGGCCGCCGATCGCGACGGCCCCCTCGCGACGATCGGCCAGTATCCGCCCGGCTCGGTGTTCAAGACGGTGACCGCCGCCGCGGCCATGTCGAACGGCCTCGCGACCCCGGACACGGTGCTGCCGTGCCCCAGCCGAATCGTGATCGGGGAGCGGACCATCCCCAACTACAACCTGTTCACCGTCGGCAATGTGCCGATGTCCACGGCCTACGAGCGGTCCTGCAACACCTCGTTCGCCAAACTCGCCAGTGATCTGCCCGGTCCCGCGTTGCACGAGGCCGCCGCGAAGCTCGGTGTGGGACCCACGTATACGGTGGTGGGGCTGCCGACGACCACCGGTTCGGTGCCCGCCTCGGACGACCTGATCCAGCGCACCGAGGACGGCATCGGTCAGGGCAAAGTGGTGGTCAGCCCGTTCGGCATGGCGCTCATGGCAGCGACCGTCGCGCACGGCTCGGCGCCCGTGCCGTACCTGATCGCGGGGCGGCCCACCCAGGTCGATGGCGACCGTCCGCCCCTCGCTCCCGACGTCATCGAGGGACTGCGCACGATGATGCGCAAGGTGGTCCTGGGTGGTACGGCCGAGCGGATCGCCGATCAGGGCGAGGTCTACGGCAAGACCGGCGAAGCCGAAGTGGACAGCGGGTCGCACTCCTGGTTCGTCGGCTTCCGTGGCGACATCGCTTTCGCGACGCTGCTGGTCGAAGGGGGCAGTTCCGACAACGCCGTCGCGGTGACACGGGACATGCTGGCGGCGCTGCCACCCGGATACTGACGCATCGCCGCCCACACTGTCATTCACCGGAGGTCGGCCCGATCAGCAGATGCTCCAAGCTGACCGTGTGGTCGGAGTACTGGTCGACACCGATGACGGCGACGAAGTCGTGATCACCGGCACGCTGTTGCAGAGCCCCCCACGAGTGGGCCAGATACCACCCCGCTCCGGCGGTGCCCCGTGGACCCAAACCGCCGCAATGCATCCAGTAGCGGCCGGGATGCCGATCGGGGCTCGGGCGTACCCGGGCGACGACGCCGATGTTGCGGTCGTCGTCGGAGTCGTACCCGCTTCCGTCGGCCAGTCGCAGATGCACGGAACGGAAACCGTCCTCGGCGACGCTGTCGCGCACGGTGAACAGCGGACGCTCGACGGTGTCCAGATACAACCGCAGGCAGTCGTTGCCGGTCAGCCCGAAGCTGATGCACGGGCGGTCGCGGCGCGCGACGAGATCGCGGTCGCTGCGGACGTCGACCGGGATGCTGGTGTGGCGTTGCAGGAAGGAAAGCACATACAGCAATCCCCGCAGATCGTTCTCCGCCACCACCGACGGGAGGTCGACGTATCGGTTCCCGAACGCGCCGCCATGCTTCTGAAACACACGCTGCTGGCCGATGCCCGCCGCTCGAAGTGCTTGCGCGGCGGGCCGTGCCAACTCGAATGCCGAGTACACCAGCGTCGTTCCGTTGGTGATCATCTCGGCGCCGAGGAAAGCCTCGAGTGAGGCCTCGACGCCGGAGAATCCCGTCTCGTGCGAAGGGATGTCGACGGGTGCGGAGTTGGCCATCTGGAACAATCCCTCAACGGTCCAGCCCGGGAACATCCGCTCCAGCACTCGGCAGTGATAGTCGCGCGGCAGCCCGATCATGCGCCCGGACAACCACTGGTAATACTGCGCCTTCGCCGGCCCGTGCCCGGGCGGGATGGGCGGATCGAGCCGCGCCGCGCACCGGTCGTACGCGGCCAGAAAATCGTGATGACTCTTGAGATGCCGCTCCGCCAGCAGCATCTTGAGTACGGTCGCCAACGAAACCCCCTTAACCCCTGCAGCCTCCGTCCACGGTGGCGGAGACTCGTGTCGTAGTCGCTCGACCGCGACGAAGCTGGGCCGCCGGCAACAGCCTGCCGACGGCCCAGCCGCTTCAGCCGTCAGATGTAGGTGAACGCAAGACCATTACTGGTTCCTCCTGCAGTGGTGACGGTGAGTTGTACGGTGCCCGTTCCGGCGGGTGTGACCGCCGTGATCTGGAGCGCGGAGTCGACGGTGAACGACGCCGCCGGTGTGGCGCCGAAGTCGACGGAGGTTGCTCCGGTCAAATTCGTTCCGGCGATGACGACCGTCGTCCCGCCCGCCGCCGACCCCACGTTCGGCAGCGCCGTGATCAATGTGGGAACCCCGAGGTAGGTGTAGGCGATTCCGTTGCTGGTACCTCCTGCGGTGGTGACGGTGACCTGTACGGTGCCGGTCCCCGCGGGTGCGACCGCGGTGATCTGCGTATCGGAGAGCACTGTGAACGAGGTGGCCGGTGTGCCGCCGAAGGTGACCGCGGTGGCGGTAGAGAGCCCCGTCCCGGTCAGGACGACGATCGTCCCACCGGCTTCCAATCCCACATTCGGCAGCACCGTGGTGAGGGTGGGGAGCGGAATGTAGGTGTAGGCCACGCCATTGCTGGTTCCGCCCGCTGTGGTGACGGTGAGTTGCACCGTTCCGGTTCCGGCGGGTGCGACGGCGGTGATCTGGGTGGCGGAGTCGACGGTGAACGAGGTCGCCGGTGTGGCACCGAAGTCGACCGCTGTGGCTCCGGTCAGCCCCGTCCCGGTGAGAACGACGATCGTACCGCCCGCTTCCACGCCCACATTCGGGACAGCTGCCGTCAGCGTGGGAACTGCGATGTAGGTGTATGGAAGGCCGTTGCTGGTTCCGCCGGATGTGGTGGCGGTGACCTGCACTGTACCGGTTCCGGCGGGTGCGACGGCGGTGATCTGCGTATTGGAGTCGACCGTGAACGAGGTCGCCGGTGCACCGCCGAAGTCCACCCCGGTGGTACCGGTCAGCCCGGTTCCCGTGATGACGACTGTTGTTCCGCCCGCGGCAGGTCCGATATTCGGGACCACCGTGGTGAGGGTGGGAACCGGAATGTAGGTGTAGGGCAGGCCGTTGCTGGTTCCCCCCGCTGTGGTGACGGTGACCGATACGATTCCGGTTCCGGCGGGTGCGACGGCGGTGATCTGCGTATTGGAGTTGACCGTGAACGAGGTCGCCGGTGTGCCACCGAAGGTGACCGCAGTAGCTGTCGACAACCCGGTGCCGGTGATGACGACCGTCGTCCCACCAGCTGCCACACCCGAATTCGGGACCACCGCGGTGAGGGTCGGGACCGCGACGTAGGTGTAGGCGACTCCGTTGCTGGTTCCACCGGGTGTGGTGGCGGTGACCGATACGGTTCCGGTTCCGGCGGGTGCGACGGCGGTGATCTGGGTGGCGGAGTTGACGGTGAACGAGGTCGCCGGGGTGCCACCGAAGGTGACCGCTGTGGCTCCGGTCAGTCCGGTTCCCGTGAGAACGACGGTTGTTCCGCCGGACACCGGTCCGACATTCGGGACCACCGTGGTGAGGGTGGGCACCGCGACGTAGGTGTAGGCGACTCCGTTGCTGGTTCCACCGGGTGTGGTGACGGTGACCGATACGGTTCCGGTTCCGGCGGGTGCGACGGCGGTGATCTGGGTGGCGGAATTGACGGTGAACGAGGTCGCCGGGGTGCCACCGAAGCTGACCGCTGTGGCTCCGGTCAGTCCCGTTCCCGTGAGAACGACCGTCGTTCCGCCCGACACCGGACCCACGTTCGGCACTACCGCTGTGAGGGCGGGAACGGCGATGTAGGTGTAGGCGACTCCGTTGCTCGTCCCGCCCGCAGTGGTGACGGTGACCGACACTGTTCCGGTTCCGGCGGGTGCGACGGCGGTGATCTGGGTCGCGGAGTTGACGGTGAACGAGGTCGCCGGTGTGGCACCGAAGGTGACCGCTGTGGCTCCGGTCAGGTTGGTTCCGGTGAGAATCACCGTTGTTCCGCCCGCGGCCGGTCCGGTGTTCGGGACCACCGTGGTGAGGGTGGGCACCGCGATGTAGGTGTAGGCGACGCCGTTACTGATTCCACCCGGTGTGGTGACCTTGACCGATACCGTTCCGGTTCCGGCGGGTGCGACGGCGGTGATCTGGGTGGCGGAATTGACGGTGAACGAGGTCGCCGGGGTGCCACCGAAGGTGACCGCTGTGGCTCCGGTCAGGTTGGTTCCGGTGAGAACCACCGTCGTCCCGCCGGTCACCGGCCCGGTGCTGGGGGCGATGCTCGTCAGCGTGGGCACCGCGGCGTAGGTGTAGGCGACTCCGTTGCTGGTTCCACCCGATCCGGTGACGGTGACTTGCACGGTGCCGGTCCCGGCGGGTGCGACGGCCGTGATCTGAGTCGGGGAGTTGATTGTGAAAAGCGTCGCGGTGCTGCCGAATCGCACCGTCAGCGGGCCGGTGAACCCGGTACCGGTGATGATGACGCTGTTACCGCCCGCGGTGGGACCGGAAGTCGGCGAGATGGACGTGATCGTGGGGACCACGACATAGGTGTAGGGGACCGCGCCGCTGGTGCCGCCGGGACCGGTCACGGTGACCGGGACGATCCCTGTTCCGGCCGGGGTGACGGCCGTGATCTGCGTGTCGGAGACGACCGTGAAGGACGTAGCCGGTGTGCTGCCGAATGTGACCGCGGTGGCGCCGGTGAAGCCGGATCCGTTCAGAGTGACGGTCGTTCCGCCCGCGGTCGACCCCTGATTGGGAGTGATGCTGTTCAACGCGGGAACGGCGACATAGGTGTAGGGGAGCCCGTTGCTGGTCCCGCCCGAGTTGGTGACGGTGACCTGCACGGTGCCGACCGAACCGGCGGGGGCGACCGCAGTGATCTGGGTGGCGGAATCGAGCGTGAACGTGGTTGCGGTACTGCCGAATCGTACGGTGGTGGGACCGCCGAATCCGGTGCCCGTGATCGTGACGCTCGTACCACCCGTGGTCGGTCCCGATGTCGGGGACAGAGAGGTGATGGTAGGCATGGCGCTGCCTCCTTGTTGCCGTGGTGTTTGTTCCTCTGTCACCGGGGGGCGCCGACAATTCCATGGCCCGGCTGGTTTCCATCTCACTCCGAGATACGGGGGCTGGCAACATGTCTGGAATCCGTTTTGGTCCGTTTTCGGATAGGTGCCGGCGTGTCTGTTTGCGAAGTGAACTACTTGGCACATGTTGCGGCAGCGAAGTTTTCGGCGGCGTCGCGACGCCGCCGATTATTTGCCGACGCGAAGCGGCTGGCCGGAGCAGGGAGAGCCGCGAACATTCGGCGACCACTGGAAAATGGCCTCGCGGTGTCCCGCTCGTCGAGCTCCTGTCCGCGTCACAGGAACAGTTCGGGCGGATCGTCGAATTCGATGCCCGCCTGCCGCACCCGGCTCACCATCTTCCGATCCCACTCCCGGTGTGCCCGCAGCGCCATGCGGAACTCGCCCATCTGCTCGGACATCTGCTGTGTCTGCGAAATGGCCAGGTCGCTGAGGACTTTCGCCGCGTCGGCCTTCGTCTTGGTCATGTTGGCGTCGACGTCGCCGCGCTTGAACCACGCCGTCACCGCCGCCGACAGCGCCGATGAGCTGGCGATGAGCACCAGCGCGGCGAAGAGCGGCGACTGCTGTACCAGGTTCATGACGCCTCCCTCACCTTCACCGCGTGCAGCGTCCGCACGTCTTGCAGCACCTGGCGGCGCTTCCACAGGAACGCGACGCCCAGCGCGATCGGCAGCGGACCGCCGAGAAACGTGGCCGTGCCGAGGCTTCGGTTCTCGAGCTGCAACAGCAGCAGCTGCGCACCGAAGGCCACCAGGGACCAGCCGAGCGCCCCGAGACCGACCTGCTCGATCAGATACCCCCAGACGTGCCGGGCGAACAAACCGACCAGCGTCGTGGCGCAGCCGATCAGCATGAGAACCAGCCACAGTGTCCGGAGCCCCGACGGCATGGCCGCGGTCGCCGAATCAGGTGGCGGCCCGTAGACGCACTGCAAGAGCATCGAGGCGCCGAAGACAGCGCACAGCACCACCTCGAAGGGGTCGTGGCGGGTCTTCTCCTTGGTCGCTTTCATGCTGGTTCACCGCTGTCCGGTGGCGCCGGGCTGACCCGGTGGCGTGCCGACTCGACCGCGGGCAGGCCCAGCGCCGCCGCGATGATGGCGAGGACGAATCCGGAGAGGTCGGACGAGACAACGCCCTTGGCGACTCCGTACCCGATCAGCGCGACCAGCAGTGGGTACAACAATGCGCGGACGGGCTCACTGTGCAGGAACGTGATTACTTTGTTCATCGGTTCTTTCCTTTCTTTCTTGCTGCGGCATCGACGGTGCCGCCGGCCGGTCTGGAAGCCCGATGACTGGAGAACTGTGCGCCGCACCCAGGTGTCGGGGTCCGTTGGGACACGGTCGCGAGTTCGGACCGTGTCGGTGTCGTGGAATCCACCCCGAGCGGGATCTAGTTGAACCCGTGTGCGGTGGAGGACGGTTCGTGATGCGATGCTGTCGCCCGCACCACCGCGATGCTGTCCACTCGAATGCCGGTCGCCACCGTGACACGAGAAGCCCGCGCGTGCCGTCCCGAAGACGGGGAGAGGAATGTAGGCATGGCGCTGCCTCTCTGTTTGCTGGTTCCTCCAAAGCGGGGGTGCCCGAAGCTGGTGTTGGATCGGTTAACTCCGTTATGCCCCAGGAACAGCGCGTCGGCAACGTGTAGGATGATCCGTTTTTGTCCGTTTTCCAGATTGTTGCCACGTGTTGACCAGCGCCGGGAACGGATCGTCGGGCCTTGCCCCGGAGTTGTTCTCGCCGACATGGCAGGCTGGGACTGTCGCCTTGGCAGCCGACCGTCCCTCCTGCGGACGGAATCCAGTCGCGCGCAGTCACTATCGGTGCCGAGCCGTTCCACGGCGCGTGGGCTTCCGGGCAGGTGGCCGCTGTCGGTCGCCGGTGTGAAGGAAGGACCCTGCTGTTGCGGACGGTCTGCTCGAGAGGGACTGCGAGAAGCTCGCAGTGAATCAGGCGCTCAACGCGATCGGGCCGCCGCCGGATTCCCGGCGACGGCCCGTGGGCTGTCTCGATCAGACGTAGGTGTAGGTGACGCCGTTGCTGGTGCCACCCGAGCCGGTGACGGTGACCTGCACGGATCCGGTCGCACCTCCGGGAGCGATGGCGGTGATCTGCAACGCGGAGTCGACGGTGAAGGTCGTGGCGGTACTGCCGAACCGGACGGTCAGCGGGCCGGTGAACCCGGTGCCGGAGATCGTGACGTTGTTGCCGCCCGATGCGGGACCCGAAGCAGGGGAGACCGCCGTGATGGTGGGCACCACGACATAGATGAAGGTGACCCCGTGGCTGGTGCCGCCTGGAGCGGTGACGGTGACCGACACGATGCCCGTGCCCGCCGGGGCGACGGCCGTGATCTGCGTATCCGAGTCGACGGTGAACGAAGTCGCCGGTGTGGTGCCGAAAGTGACGGCGGTGGCACCGGTCAGTCCGGACCCGGTGAGTGTGACCGACGTCCCGCCGGCGGTTGACCCCTGGCCGGGGGCGATGGAGGTCAGAGCCGGGACGGCGAGATAGGTGTAGGTGGCACCGTTGCTGGTCCCGCCCGAATCGCTGACCGTCACCTGTACCGCGCCGGCCGACCCCGCGGGAGCGACGGCCGTGATCTGTATGGCGGAGTCGATGGTGAAAGTCGTTGCGGTGGAGCCGAACCGCACGGTCAGCGGACCGGTGAACCCGGTGCCCGCGATCGTGACGCTGGTGCCTCCCGTGGTGGGGCCCGAGGTGGGTGTGATCGAAGTGATTGTGGGCACGGCGATGCCTCCTGGTTTCGTGGAGATTGTTTTCTCTACGCCGGGGGGAGGGCGCCCCGACTCACTCAGTGGCCCGGCTCTTTCCATTAGCGCCCACCGCCGCTACCTCGGCAATAAGTCAGCCACTCCGTTTTTGTCCGTTTTCGAATCTATTCTGTGCGAACGCTTATCAGCGGTGTTCTCGCGGGGTCACATGGCCTCGGCCGCGGCCGGAGAGATACGCCAGCAACGCCGCCACCTCGTCCGGTGCTTCGAGTGGTCCGCAGTGCCTGGTCCCGAACTCGACCAGTTCCACCACCGCGGCAGTTTCTCGGCGAGGAGGCGAGGGCGATGCGCCGGCGCGATGCGGTCGGTACGTCCGGCGATCACCAGGGTCGGCACGGTGAGGGCGCGAGGGTCGAGACGGGTCACCAGGCGCACCAGCATGGCGCCGTAGCCGACGCGGCCGCGAGCGTCTATCTGCTGGTGCCCAGCCGGCATTTGGATCTCGAGAATCCCACCGTCGCCCGGCACGTAGCCCGCCGGACCATCGCACCCTGGTGACGGGCTCTTCTGACCGGCCCCGGCGGCGACCTTCCGACGCCGTCACCGGGTCCGGCGACACAGACGGATGTGATGGCAGCTCGGGCGACGCCTCGGCGGCTGGAGCCCGTCGGCACCAGCGGGAAAGCGGTATCGTGGACCCGGTCGTGCTGTCCGAGTGCGCTGCGTCCGAGGGGGATTCATTGATCGGGAGAACCGGTGCGGGAATCACTGTGGGGCCGGTCGTCCTCCGTCGGCCTGCCACCGATGCGCGGTTCGGTCGTGCCTCCCGACCCGCGCGAGTGGGAACGGAAGCGTGAACGGTCAGCCCCCGCTGCTCCCTGCGGGCCCGGGAACGGTACTCGACGCCAGGGCAGTCCTGAACGGAACCGTCGACATGCGCACCTACCGGCGCAAGTACCTGGTCATCTACGCGCAACCCCGGCGAGGTCTCGCCTGGGATGCGGGCCTGCTGAAAGCCAACCACGACGGAAATTTGTCGATACTGGCTTCCTGTATCGAATGGCTGGACACGTACTTCGGCTGGGAACTGGTGAGCGTCTTCACCCGCCAGGTCGACAAGTACTACATCCATCACGCGATGCTTCGGCGGCGATAAACGACAACCCATTGGAGCACAGCGAGACCGGCCGCACACTGCCGTCGGTCGCGGTCCGCTGACGGAGGGCCTGCCGTCAACCCCTGAGAGCGCGGATCGTGTCGATGAGCACCTGCGCGCCTTCTCGGGTCAGTTGGTCATCTCGCGTCGTTTGGGCTTCGGTGGCTCGGAACTGGAGTTCGCCCTTCCAGCCGTCGACCGTGGTGGTGAGGTCGACGTCGAGCAGTGTGGTGGCGTGGTCGCCCCCCTTGGGCAGTGGCTCGGTCGCGACCTTGACGCTCGCGCCGTTCACGGTCAGAACCTTGGTCGGGTAGTTATCTGTCGACGCGGGAGGTGTGGACAGGGTGTTACCACTGACGGTGACGCGAAACAGGGATACGTATCCGAGGGCAGACGGCCACGCGGACCCGTCTGCCTTCTCATAGACACACCCATTGCCGGTGCCGATCTTATCGGTCAGCGATTTTCCGCCAGCGCCGGCGCTGACCTGCAGATTTTCGGCACCAGCTCGAGTGACGAAGAACTGTTTCGCAGAGTCGCACAACTCCTGAATTGTGTGGCTGCTCGTCGGTATCTCATACTTGTCGGGATGAGTGTGCGAAAACAAATCGCAGGCCGAAAGCAGCACTCCCAGAGCCGAAATCGCAAGCAGCTTCCGGAAGATCACGTCGCCTGCCATTCGGAGCTGGGAGAGTTGGTGTTGAAGTCGTCGGAAGAGCTGCGCGGCCACCGATTGTTGATGGAATGTGAATACCCCACTGAAACACCTTCGAACGAACTCACCTCAGGCAACAGGTTTGGCCGCGTCGGCAGCTTCCACCCGCGGAGCTGACCGCTAAGCCTTTGAAACCTTTCTGGTCAGCTCGACGAGAAAATGGGCAGCCCTATTAATGTCCTCATCCGTTAGATGCAGGATGCCAGTTGCGGTTCGGGTTTCGGATTCGGTGATCCTGAATTGTCCATTCCACTCTCCGATCCGGGTTGCCAAAACGACTTCGATACCGGGATTTCTAGTGTCGGTGCGCATATCCAGAACCCAAACTGGATCATTCAGTCCGGTCGTTTTTCTAAATCCTACGACACCTTCAGTCGGGTCCGGGGCGTTCGGTGCATTCCGTAACGATACCCTGCCATTCGCCCTCTGGCTCGTGCTGTTGATGACTGTGCAAATCCCGCCGGGTGAAATCGTTTCTTCACGATTGAAGAGCGGCACCGCGGTCAAGTCAACTGCGCCGAGTTGGTTGCCAAAGAAAGTGAGCAGCGAATCGCACAAGGCGCCCTGGGTTACAGCGGCCGGCTGCTCTGGAGATGGTGGCGAAGGCGAAGGCGACGTGGCGCATCCGGCTGTCAGTGCTGCAGCAACTACGGCCACCGTCATAAACCGAAAGATTCCGATCACAGCTGGAGCTTCCAATCTGATTTGTCGCCATCATTCACCGATGCATCGCCGAGTGCGATACGAAGCCCATTGATACCCTCGCCGTAACTTGCGACGACTCCCGGAGGCCATTTGTTTTCAGGGAGGCCAGCTTGGGCCGATATATTTTGTGTAATCTTGTTGCCTTCGATCATATTTGTCTGAGCGTTTGTTGCAATGGACGTAGCAGCTCCAAGGATGAAGGTCTTCGATGCATCCACTGCCGCCACCAGGTCGGTTGAGGCTGATATGGGACCGAGAGGGAAATTGAAGAAGGACTTGATTAGACTTGTAACGACAGTCAGAACTTTCGTTACCAGATCCTTTGATTTGGTCGCGAGATCAGTGTAGAGGGCGAGCTCGTTCTGGGCAATTCTCTCAAGGCTTGTCGCTATTGTCTCGCATACTTGCGGCATGGTGTCCAGGGCGAGCTTCTGTCGCATGCGCAGTTCCCTGTATCGGTTGGCGGCATCGCCTTCCCATTCGCCTGTGAGGTCTGTTTCCGAGAATGCATTGCTTGCATTGAAGATATCGTTCCTTATATTGCGCCATTCGTTCGCATAGTCGATAAAAGTAACCGGGACTTCGAGTCCGGGTTCCATTTCAGCAAGCTTGTCCCAGGTTTCACCCAGTGCCTTATTGATCTGATCGCGGTTCGCCCATACCAAATCTACTTGCATTTCGGTCGTGAACACGCCACCGGTGACCAATCCGCCGGTGTACCCCTCCGCGCGGATCAGCTTGACCAAATCCCCATGCCAGTCCTGTACTTTTTGGGGCAGGTTGCCGATGTCGTTCTTACTCGACCGAATGGCGTCTATCTGTCTGATCAACTCCTCGCGGGTAGTAGTCACAGTTCACCGGCTTTGCTTTGGATGGCATGCGCGCCAGCGATATCCTCTGCCTCATATGTATCGTGTGCCTGTTTGAGTACCGAGGCTATGTCCTCGAACACGGTCTTTCCTTCAAGCATTCTGCCGAGGAAGTAGCTCGGGGCGGGTCTGTACTTTTCCAGGGTGAGGGCGAACGCGCCGGCTTTTCCCTCGGGAATGTCGACGGCGAAGGTTCTCATAGCCGCGCGGTTCAGATGATCGGCAGCCTCATTCCATTTGTTCACAGCGTGCTGCATCAGATTCAGTGAGACAGTTACCTTGTCGGATGTCATATCGGCCTCTCGTCCAGAAGTCGTTCTCTGTGGCGATCCAAGTGGTACTCGAGATCTGCTTCGGTGTATCGTGAGTAGTCCCGCCGAGCTTCGAATGTCGGGCGCAACGAGCGGATTTGCTGCGCGCACCGCAAAATTTCGTCGGAGAGTTGATGAGGGTCGGTGGACCCGGGCCAGGACGACGAAATCTTGATAGACCGTAGGTAGGTTCGATCGGCAACCACTTCAGCGAAATATCTGTCAGAAGTTTCCGCCCTACCGTACACCTGATATTCAGCGTCTCTTAGCATCCTGCTGGACGTTTCACTGAACTGCTCCCAGGTTTCGGTCTCCAGCAGCACCATAAGTATCTTCCGCCGGTCCGGAACCGCCGTCTCTGAAATTTCTTGTGGGGAAGGTAAACGGCCAGTAGAGTACAACCGATCCAGGCGCATGGATGCTGCCGCCCTGTATGCCGACATCAACTCGTCGCTCACTTCATGGGGAGCAACGTGAGTGCGCCACCCAGAACTGAAATCGATGCTGACTGGTAAAAATCCGCCATCGAGATCCATCGAGACGAGTGAGGATCCGGCAGCATATTGGATCGCGAGTGGTTGGGTTTCTCGATCGCTCCGTACTGCCTGTTGCGACAGCGGCGCAAGCGAAGACGCTGATGATTCCGGACGGGTAGAAGGTGGCACCGCGGCGCTCCGTGGGCGATGAGTTCGCCTCGGTTCGAGCGGCTCGTCATCCCAGAATTCATCGGGGTCGTCGTAGTGATTGTAGTGGCCTTGAACCGCCATCAGAGTACCTCGCGGCGTTTGTCAGTCAATGATGTGCAAATATTCGTCTGGTCCGAAATCGCGGTCATCGCGGCGGCGGAAAATCCCGGCGGGTGCAAGCGAGTGTGGTGGGTCCGATCCGCATCGACGGCGACGGGAAGTCGACCGTCATGGAGGTTCACGGTGAACGAACCCGTACCGACCGTGCGGATACCGACCTGTTCATTTACTTTCGATCCCACCTCGCAACGGGGTGCATGCACACCCTCAGTATTCACTGCGGCATCCTCTCCTCGGTCGCTCTTGAGCGACCTACAGCGGTTATCTGAACTAGTTGGACGCCGCGGGACCCGGTTCGGTTCCAATGGATTGCTACCAGCTTTCGGGGCGGGCGGCTTCGAGGCGTTGGAGGGCTTGGTCGATCCAGGTTGTGAAGTGGGTGGTCAGGTCGGTGGGGGTGGTGGGGCGGACGGTGATGTGGTCGGTGCGGTGTTCGGTGTAGCGGCCGTCGGTGGTGATGTCGTGCCACTGGAGGACTTTGGTGGGTTTGGTGTGGGTGTGCAGGGGGGCGGTGATGAGGACGGCGGTGCCGCCGCCGTCGACGGGGCGGCCGAGGAGGCGTTGGTATTGCTCGCGGGGGGTGTTGCGGGCGTTGTCCTGGAGGTAGGTGTCGCGGCGGGGGACCAGGTCGTCGGGGTGGAAGGTGGCCGGTTTCTCCGCTCCGGGGGCGCAGGGGGGAATGGCGTTCACGAGGCGTGCGGGGAGTTGTTCGGCGGGGAACAGGCGGGCGCGGATCGGGCCGTGTTCGTGTTGATTGCCGGCCTGGCTGAGGACGACGGCGCGGTAGGTGTCGCGTGCGCCGAGGATGCGGTATTCGCGGATGTCGTCGGGGCCGGTGCTGTTCTTGTGTTTGCAGGTGCCGCCGAGGATTTCGATCCGGAGATCGGAGTCGCCGAGGGTGCGGAAGGCCGCGGCGATCTCGTCCAGTTCGTCCGCGGAGTAGCGCTGCCACACGGCGGCGCGGTGGGCGGCGAAGTCGTCGCGGAAGGCGAAACGGCTGGTGTAGCGCAGTGGGCTGGGGATGCGATCGTGCGCGTCGCCGTACCAGAGAGCGGCGAAGTCGTCCGGGTCCCAGGTCCATTCAGCCATGTGGGGTCCAATCCGGCCGCGTCGGAGCGGCCAATATCCACGCACGCCCGCTACCTATGGATGCGGGCGTGCGCCGAGTCGAGAAGTGTGCGGGCGATCAGTCGGGCGTGCCGCCGATGACGCCATCCGGCAGAGTCCTCGGAGGCTCACCGAGCAGCTCGTCGGTGTTCTCCTGGGTGATCAGGTAGTCCGGTGTCTTGTGCTCGGATTCATCGTCCTTACCGCTGCCGCGAGAGCCGTGCGGCATCATGCCCGACGTTCCGCTCGTGCCTCGCAGTCCGGAGGTGGTCCGCGCCGCGGCTGCCGGATTCATTGATGTGTTCGGCGTTCCCGGTGCGCCCGCGATGCTGCGTCCCGGTTGCGGCTGGTTCGTTGTGCCGGGCGTGCCGGGGCTGCCCGGTGTGCCCGGGCTGTGCGGGGTCGGGGTGCCCGTCGACGTGGTCTTCGTCGGGTCCGTGGTGGAGGCGGGAGTCGTCGACGTGGGGTCCACGCCTGCGGGCTTGGTCGTGGTATCGGACGCCGTCGTGTCGGAGGATTGCTGGTTCTGGGTCGACTCGTCGGTGGACTGCTGCTGTTCTTCGGCGCTTGTCGTCTCGGGCTTGCCGTCGCCGTCCTTACCGGGAGTACCGGAATCGGTGCTGGTAGGACCGTTGCCGGAGTCGTTCGACGAGGGGCCGCCGCTATCGTCGCTGTGGTATCCGCCTGGAGGGGGCGCTGGGATGTCCACCGACGCGGTCGGGCCGACCGGAGTGGGCAGCACCGGAATCTTGCCGTCCATCTCGCTGAACGGTTGTACGTAGTATTCCTGCATCGCGACGCGTGCGGATTGTTCGGCCAGGAAGCGTTCGCTCGACAGGTTCCAGCGCCTCGGATTGAAAATGCGATCCTCGAACGGGATATTGACGAGATCGGGGATGGCCTTCTTCGTATCGGTGATCGCGGTGGCGGCGTCGCGAACCCGGTAGTACAGCTCCTCGAGGGATGTCGTCAGATTCTGTGCGTCGCTGGTGTATTTGGCGATGGAGCTCTTGGACTGCTCCGCTGCGGGGCCGGACCAGGCTTGCGCAATGGAAGTCTGGATGGAGCGCGCGAAAGTCTCAACACCTCGCTCCCACTCGTTGCGAGCTTGCCAGTACGTGTCAGCTTGGGTGAACGTGTCGGTGGGGTCGAGCGGCTTGAACGTGTCGTTGATGCGGGAGTGTTCCCAGCTGTCGGTGTGCTCACCACCGTTCGGGATGCGCTTGTTCTCGTAGCCGTTCATTTGTCCGCTCCATTCGGGAGCCTGGGCGGTGAGAACTGGACTCCGACGGGCGGGCGCTCGGGCAGGGTGGTGTTCAACCGGTTGAAATCTGCGGCAAAGTCACTGTCTACCTGCATGATTCAATCACGGGCGAGTCTATGCACCTCTTGGATGTCCTCGACGATCCGATAGTGATCTTCCATGATCTGATAGACGCTGTTGTTGTCTTCCGCGCCGCGGGCCTTCTTTTTGAATCTATCGACCAAGGTTTGTGCCGAGACCATGTCGCCGTCGCCCTCGCCCAAGCCCCAGTGAGACTGCTTTGAAACAAAATCCATGGACCTCTGGATCTTCTGAATGGCGCTCTTGAAATACTCGCAATCGCGGTCAATGTAGATGAAGTCCTCTGCGGACATCCGCATCTCTAGCTGGCCCTCTTTGGTCGCGCTCAAAATGTTCGCCATCGGCCGAGGCGGCTGCGCGCTGTCGTCACCCATGTGTTACTCCCTCCCGGTGAGTTCGATCGCTTCAGCGAGTTTCAGGACGTGGCAGGCATTGTTGGCACTACCTTCTCGGCGAGCGTCCGTGCCAGTGCGCAAGTATCCAGGCTCCCCGTATTTTTGCGCGACGGCGGATTGCTGAGGAATATTTCGAGGCTTCCGCCCTTCATCTCCACGTTGATCGTGCACACTGCATCGGGGTGCTCATCGACCTGCCGTGTCGAGATCGCGCGACGACCGTTGATCGTGTACTCGCGCGTATCTGCAAACTTCTTGTCCCGCACCATGTCCACAGTGATGTTTGTCGTGGTGATGACCGGGGCGTAGCCGTCAGTCTGGAGCCAAGCGCAACCACGCCACTTGACCCCGCCGGACGCGTTCGAGTCCTGCTTGTCCTTACTGCGCAGGCTCTCTGAATCCAGCACGCTTTGTGGGATGTCGGTGCACGGGTCGTAGCCGGTGGGTACGTCAGGGGCGATGCTGGGGCTGGTGGACGTGGCTACCGTTGGCGCGGCATGATCGGTTGAGGAATCGCAGCCTGGAAGAACGAGTGTGGCACCGAGAGCGAGGATGGTCAGTCGCCGAGATTTCCGCCCTGAAGTCATTGGTTCCCCTCGTGCACCGGTGTGTGGTTTCCTGGACCCTCCAGGGCCGGACCAGCTCCTCCGCCCCCTGCAGTGAATGTTGACGCTACCGGGAGATTTCCCTAGGGCGCAAGCGTGCCGACATGCATCGCTCGTCCCGGAAACTCCGGTTGGATCGAGCACCCTGGACCCCCGACTGGGAGGTCCAGGGACGGGGGCAAACGGCTCCGTCAGGGTTGGTAACGGTCGACTTCTCCGTTGGCTATGCAGGCGGTGAACGAGTCCCACTCGCGCGGAGTGAACACCAGAGCCATGCCGGTGGGATTCTTCGAGTCGCGTACACCCACCGAACCTCCGCTCAGGAACGCGACTTCGACACAGTCCCTTGACGCACTGCTGTAGCTGCTCTTGAACCAGGTGGCTTCAGAAAGGCCGTCGTTCACTCGGCGTACTCCTTGGCGATCTTGCGGATGAGGGCTCGGCTTCGCTCTTGATCCAGTGCCGATCGCTGGATATCGGCGTACGCCTGGCGGTGTTGCCGGATCTCCTCGGGCTTCTCAAGATACAGGTTGCCTGTGAAGCCCTGCACGTAGACAACCGGTGGTTCGGTGAGATGGGCAGTGGGGTGTTTGGGGAACTCGAGCATCGCGAACGGGCCGACGCCGAGCCCTACGTATGTCTCCGCTGCGAGCGGGACCACTCGCACCGAAATATTCTGTTGCCCACCAACTCGTGTCAGATGCCAGAGCTGATCGGCCATGACCGAGGGGCCGCCGACCGCCCGCCGCAGCGCGGATTCGTCGATGACGGCATCCATGCGCAAGAGGTTTGAATCGCTGTCCAGACGTGACTTTCGTTGCCTGAAGACCTCGATCATTCGTTCGACTTCTGGTCCGGAAATCGTTGGGAAGTCCACCCAGATAAGGGCGCGGCGATACTCATCGGTTTGCAAGAGGCCGGGGAGCAGGGTTGTTTGGTAGGAGACGAGTCGCTCGGCTGTCGCCTCCAACTCCACGAAGAGGTTGAAGTCTTCAAGGATGGTGTCGTTGAACGCATGCCACCATCCGGTGCGCTTGGTCTCCTCGACCAGGTTGAGCAGGATGGCGGTGCGTTCCTCGGACGCCCCGTACAGCTTGCACAGCCCTTCGATGACCAGCGGATGAAGCCGGACGGACTGCCCGGTCTCGATCCGCCACAGGGTCTGCTTGCTCACGTCGATCGCGTCACGGGCGTATTCCGCGCTGATGCCCGCGTTGATTCGCAGCGCCCGGAGCTGACGCCCCAGCATCCGGCGAGGCAGGGTGGAACCTGTTGAAGTCACGACTAATCCCTTTCGTAGCCGAACTAGTTGTCGGGTACCTAACTGGAACCTTGTGGCGGGGGGCCTTGGAACCTGGGCCGTTTCCGCCCGATTCCACCACTGAGAACATTCCCGCCCAGCGATATCCGGTGCTTCACTGAACGCGCCCGGATCCAATCGAAGAAGTGCTGAAACCTTAACCGCGCCAACGGTTCCAGGTCCAGCGACCGGGATTTTCGCGTACCGAACTATGTGAATCGAGGCTGGCGAATGAATCATGCGGCATTCGCGGACACTCCCGCGTCCCGCTGCGCGTTTTACCGCCGCACCTGTGGGTTGCCCGCCGGTATACATCCGGAGATCGGCCGCATCGTCGTGAAGGCGGGCGTGGTGGGCGGGATCACGATGCCCGACAGGCTGGGGCAGCGCGTGCGCGACGATATACTTTTCCGTGGCCAGGCGATCGGGCCGGTGATCGCGCATATCCGTTCTCGCCGATGGACTTTCCTGTGCCGACCGGATCTACCCGACGACGTGCGGTTGTTCGCCGCGTTGTTCCGGATCGACGTTTCGATCGTGCCGTTCGGCAGTGAAATCGCGCTGCCGTCACCCGCTGACGCGAACGGAGTATTCCGCCGGTGGGTGGTAGCGCCGCGGGATACGTTTCGTCCGTCCGGGATGGTGATCGTGAACTGCGTGCTGGCCCGCGCGGGTGGGAAAGGTGCGGTATGAGCGAAGGACTGCCGACGCGAAGTCAACTACTGCGCGCCTGTAGAGAAGACGTGCCGCCACCGGGACATCCCGTGCTGCTGCGGGCGCGCACCTTGGCTGACCTCCATATTCGCCGCATCCGGGTGGATGGGGAATGTAGTTGCGGCGGCGATGAGCGCCGGTCACGGCTGATTCGGGACATCGACCGCTGGGTCGAGGTTCGTTTGCCCACCGCGCGCGGCGGAGCCTATCTGCACACCGAATCGTTCGGCTCGGTGGTCGACCGCCTGGCGCGGCTGAGCGCGTACGCGCACGCGGCCATGGCCGACGACCAGGAGTGGGACCTGTGGTTCGCGTGGGAGCGGCTGGCCGAATCGGCGGTCGCTTACGAAGACCTGGTCAGCGAGTTGAGCAGTGGGCGGCGCCGGTTGCCGAGCGTTTTCCGGCCCGGGTCAGTTCCGTAGCAGGGTGGCGGCGAGGTGATGTTGCAGTGGTTCGCCGACCGCCGCCATCCGAAGTGTGTAGTCGATGGTGTCGCCGGAGAGGTGCAGCGATCGGCCGAGGGCGGTCACGAGTTTCGCCGTGCCGCTGCGGCCGAGAGCGGTGGAGTCCAATTCCATGCGCAGCGTGCCGTCCTCGACGGCGAGCGAGCCCTCGCAGATTTCCGTGATGCCGGTGGGATGGGCGAGGATCAATTCGACGCGGTCGGGGCGCGGGCAACGCAGATAGCCCGTCTCGGCGTGTAGCGGCCTGCCGTCGTCGGTGGCGCGGGTCTTCTGCCGGTAGGTGAGGAACGGGCGGCCGAGATGGCCGAACCGGATTTCCTCGACATAGCCGAACGGCTGAATGGTCGGGTATTCACCCTGCCCATTACCGCGCCACGTGCCGAGCAGTGGAGCGAGCGGAGCGATATCGGGGTGCAGGGCAATCGCAGGCTGGGGTTCGGCCACGGCGAACAGCCTAAACCCGTCCTCATCGAACCGTTCGGGTACTCCCGAATTTGCCGCAGGCTAAGGTTAGCTTCGCCTTATCACCAATGTGGTGTGGTCGGAAAGGAAACAAGAAGTTGAACGGACGCTGGAATGAGTCGCGCCGTGGCGGTACGCCCCGGTCGCGGACCCGAAGTGGTCTGCTGCGCGCGTCGGCGCTTGGCGTCGCGCTGGTCGTGGCGGCCGGCTGCTCGGACTCGAAGTCGGACGAGGTGCCCGCGCTCGACGGCAACAAATACGTCCAGACCAATCTCGCGGCCAACAACGCGGAGTACAAGGCGCAGTTCGTTTTCCCCGACCTGGTGAACGCCTGGGGGCTGGCCAACCGCCCCAAGGGCGCCGGTGGGCACTTCTGGGTCGGCGCGGGCGGCAAGTCGTTCCAGTTCGTCGGCGACGTGACCAAGTCCTCGGACGACAAAGTGCACAAGCTCTTCCAGGACCCGCTGAAGATCGTCACCATCCCCGGCGCCGACGCCGACACCTCGGACAAGAGCGCGGGCAAGACCACCGGCGTGGTGTTCAACCCGGCGCCGATCACCTCCGACCTGTTCGTCGTCCACGACCAGCCGGTGGAGGAGGAAGGCGGGCCGCTGAACGGTTCGGCGCGGTTCATCTTCGCCACCGACTCCGGCAAGATCTCCGCCTGGACCGAGCTGGGCTTCGAGGGCCGGATCGTGCGCCACGACGGCCCCGCCAACCTGGTCTTCGACGGACAGTCGCAGGGGATGCAGTTCTTCGGGATCGCGCTGGCTCCCTCCGGTGACAAGCTACTGGCCGCGGACTTCGGCGCCGACCCGCAGGTGCGGACGTTCGACAAGAACTGGCAGCTGATCCCGACCACCGGCTTCGCCAACCCGTTCGCCACCGGCGACGCGATCGACCCGGCCGCGCCGGAAAAGGGCAAGAAGGCCAAGCCCGGCGATCCCGCGCCGTTCAACGTCTCGACCATCGGCAACCGGGTCTTCGTCGCCTATGCCACCACCCAGCCGGACGAGAAGGACGCGACCAAGTTCGATGCCGGTGAGGAGGACTCGCTGGACAAGGACAAAGAGGGCGGCAAGCCGGACAAGGGCAAGCTCGCCGAGTTCGACGCAGGCGGCAAACTGGTGCGGATAATCGACGACGGCAAGCGCCTCAACGCCCCGTGGGCGGTGACGATCGCGCCGGACGGGTTCGGTCCGCTCAGCGGCAAACTGCTGGTCGGCAACTTCGGCGGCGCGGGGCACGTGCTGGCCTACGACGACACCACCGGCAAGTTCGCCGACTACCTGCGCGATGCCGACGGCAAGCCGGTCGCCATCGAAGGACTGTGGGCGCTGATGTTCGGCAACGGCGAGAGCCTCGGTGACGCCGACTCGCTGTACTTCACCGCGGGACCGGACGACGAGAAGGACGGTCTGTTCGGCAAGCTTCGCTTGAAGTAGTCGCGCTCCGCAGCAGCCCGCACCGAATCGGTGCGGGCTGCTCGCGCTTCAGCGGCCTCCGTTCGGGGCCGAGGCCCGGGGTTCGGTGCGCCGTTCGCGGATAGCCGACTCGACTTCGTCGACCGCCGTTCGGATCGTCGCCCCGTAGCCGTCGTCGGCGAGCGTGTGCAGACGTGTGCGAGCGGCATCGATTTCGCGCTGTGCGGCGTCGAACGAGCCGAGCCTGCGATAGTCGTCGGCGAGATTGAGGTGCAGCGACGGGTAGAACGCGGTCACCCGCAGTGATTCGTCGAAGGTTCGAGCGCGAGCGTCCGAAAGGCTGTCGGCGGCGTCCAGTGCGCGGATGTCCCAGGTGAGCGCTTCGGCGGCGTCGTCGTACAAGTCGGCCAGGTAGTGGGCGAGGGTGCACCGGTGCAGCGGGTCGCCCTGTGGGCCGAGCGAGGCCCATACGGCGAGCAGAGCTTCCCGCGCGTCGTCCGGACGGCCTTCGCGGCCGAGTGCGACGGCGCTGGTGATGGTGTTCATGGTGTGGTCGTGTGTCGGGTTCATGCGGAACTCCTTCAAGTGGGGGATGGACGCGGATCGTTTCGTGTGCGAGGCCGAACGGTCGGCGTCGGGCGGCCGATCGATCGGAAGTAGTGGCTGTGGGCGGG